>NZ_BAAARJ010000035.1:0-46384 GCF_039532135.1 Streptomyces axinellae | reverse complement strand
CACCTACCGACGGCCGCACCGCGTGACGAACGCGATGCGGCCGTCGGCATGTGGCCAACAGGCGTGCGCCGTCGCCAACTTGCGCTTGTGTGCGAACTCTTGACGCTCCTATAGGCCACTTCTAATGTGACGTGCTGTTCAACGATCTGGCACATGTTCACGTAGATGAACTAGTCCTGTGAATGAACTAGTTCCGTAGCTGAACTAGGGAGCCGCCATGTCCGGACTGGACTGGGTAGTCGTCGGCGCGTACTTCTTCGTCATGCTCGGCATCGGCTTATGGGCGTCCCAACGGGTCGACAACGTCGCCGACTTCTTCACCGCACGCGGCCGAATACCCTGGTGGCTCTCCGGTATCTCGCACCACATGTCCGGCTACAGCGCCATCATGTTCGTCACCTTCGCCGCCGTCGCCTACGACTACGGCATCACCGTCTACTTCTGGTGGCCGCTGACCATCGGTATCGGCGTCGGCATCGGCGCCTTCCTCTTCGCCCCCCGCTGGAACAGGCTGCGCGCCAAGCACGGCGTCAACTCCCCGCTGGAATACCTCGCCGTGCGCTACAACCTGCCCACCCAGCAGGTCCTCGCCTACAGCGGGGCGGCGCTCAAGGTCGTGGACATCGCCGCCAAGTGGGTGGCCATCGCGGTCCTGTTGCAGGGCTTCGCCGACCTGCCGCTCGCCTGGGGCATCGGCCTGACCGGCGTGTGCACGATGTTCTACATGGCCTTCGGCGGGCTGTGGGCCGATGTCCTCACCGACTTCGGCCAGTTCGTCATCCAGTTCGTCGCCGGCATCGCCATGCTGGTGGCCGTCATGGCACACCTGAGCGGCGTCTCCACCCTCTGGACCATGTGGGACGACCTGCCGCCCAGCCACAGCGACCCGGTCAACGGAACGGTCACCACCACCTTGATCATGGCGTTCCTGCTGGTGAAAACCTTCGAGTACAACGGCGGCATGTGGAACCTCGCCCAGCGCTACATGGCCGCGCCCTCCGGCTCCCGGGCGCGGAAGTCCGCGCTGCTGTCCAGCGCGCTGTGGATCATCTGGCCGCTCATCCTGTTCATCCCGATGATCGCGGCCCCGCTGATCGTGCCCGGCATCGAGAACGGCGAGGAGTCCTACATCAAGCTCGCCCAGGAGCTTTTGCCCACCGGCCTCATCGGGCTCCTGCTGGCCGGGTTCTTCTCGCACACGATGGCCATGGTCGCCTCCGACTCCAACGTCATCACCGCCGTCATCACCCGCGACCTCGCCCCCGTGCTCGTCCCCAAGGTGCGCGCGCTGGGCGAGAAGCCGCAACTGCTGTTCGCGCGGATCACCACGGTCGCCTTCGTCACCGTCAGCATGAGCTTCGCGCTCTTCGCCGACCCGAACGGCTTCATCATGACGGTCGTCGTCAGCATCGTCGCCGCCACCATGGGCCCCGTCTCCATCCCCCTGATGCTCGGCCTGCTCCCCTGGTTCACACGCCACGGATCCTGGGCGGCGATCGGCTCGTGGGCCGGCGGCCTGGCCGTGTGGGCGTACCTGTACTGGGGCGTGCCCGACGCGGACGTGACGGAGTCGATGACGGTCGGCTTCCCCCTGCTGACCTCGCTGGTCCTCTACCTGCTCATCGGCTTCGTCCACCCCCAGGGCTCGACCGAAAGCAACACCCTGGTCGACTCCCTGAACGACGACCCCCGCGTACCGGCCCAGGGCGCCGCCCCGGACGCGCCGACGCTGCCGCCGATGGAGGTGCGCTGACCGGTCGGCATCGACCGGCCGACGCTGACCGGTCGATGCCGACCGGCCGAACGCCGGATGGGCTGCTTGCACCGCGGCCCATCCGGCGTTTGCGTATCCGGCCGCAGCCCGACAGGGCCTGAAGCCGGGGATGCTGGAAATTCTTCGCCGTGCAGGGCTGCCGACGGTTCCGCTCGGAGTCCGGTCAGCGCGTCCGGTCAGCGGTAGTAGATCGCCATCGGGCTGGAGTCGTCGTCACACCAGACCTCGTTGAACCCGTTCGCCTTGGCGTTCGGAAGCTCCGACGCCTCGCACTCCGCCTTCGAGGAGTAGCCCTCGGCACCGACGGGCTGCCAGCCGGCGCCGGGCGGCGGGGAGGCGAAGGCGCTGGTGGCGGTGGTCAGCGGGATCGCGACCGCCGCGGCACCGACTGCCAGACCGACACCGATACGAGTACGCCACGACTTCATAAGTCCTCCATGCGGTAGACCGTCTTCGAGGTTTCTCGCGCACGGCTCTGTCGGAGAGCCGCCCCCGGCCGTGCGGCCATCGGCTGCGTACGCGTCGTTCGGTACGTTGGATGCGGGCTCCGCGCCGAAAGTTCATGGTGCGGTGTGACTTTCTACGGGGGGCGGCCAGGCCGGGCGTGGGCGGTCCGGTGGCCTCCGCGCCGGTCCGGTGGCCTCTGCGGATCGTCACCCCCTGGACCGGTTACTCCCGTGGAGGGGTCCCGCCCCACAGATCGGTCACTCCCACAGATCCAGCTCCGCCCACAGCGTCTTGGTCACCGGGTCGTTCACCCGGTGACCCCAGCGGTCCGCCACCGCGTCCACCAGCAGCAGTCCCCGCCCCGACTCCTCCTCGCCGTCCACCGGCCGGGGCGCCCCCGGCGGCAGCGGCTTGTCCGCACGGGCGTCGGTGACCTCCACCCGCAGCACCCTCTCCGGCTTGGCCTCGCTCAGTACGAGCCGCAGCCGGAAGTCCCGCCCGATGTTGCCGCAGTGCCGGACGGCGTTCGCCGCCAGCTCGGCCACGATCAGCGCCGCCGAGTGCGAGGCCGTACACCGGTACGGCATCCCGTGCTCGTCCAGCCACTGCGCCGCGAGCAGCCGTGCGAGCCGCGCCCCGCGCCGGGTGGAACTGAGCTGCACCGCGAACGTGACCGAAGCGGGGGCCGGTTCACCTACCGGAACCGGCATCGGGGCGGCTGTGCGGGGTGGCTCGGGCTGGCGAATGCTGGGCGTTTGCGGATTCATAGCGTGACGTTCCCGCTACCCGGCTAGCGTCTGCCAGGTCAGAGCGTGCGCCCGGGGCTGCGGGTACGCCCCGTGGGGCGACTTGCGCGGGGATGTACGGGCCGCGCGCCGTGACCGCCGCACGGCGAACGGCGTTGACGCGAGGACCCTTTGAGGGCGCACAAGGATGTGAAGCGTATGACCGGTGCGAACGGCAGCACCCCGCCACGGAAGAAGGACGGCCGGGCCGTCCCCTCACCCCGCACGACCGACACCACCCACCAGCGCAAACGCGAGGAGGACCGCCCCGGCATCTGGGTCGGCTACGGCAAACTCCTGGCCAAGTTCCGCAAGGACGCGGGCTACTCCCAGGAGGCCCTTGCCCCGCTCCTCGACTACTCCCCGGAACAGCTCGCCTCAGTCGAACAGGGCCGCCGCCCGGCGAAGGCCCCGCTCACGGAGGCGGCGGAACGCGTACTGAACGCGGGCGGCGTCCTGCAACTGCTCCAGGACGAGGTGGACTTCGCCAAACTGCCCCCGTTCTTCCGCGACTTCGTGCTGCTGGAGATGGAGGCGGTGAGCCGGTTCGACTACGACCCGCTGCTCGTCCCCGGCCTGTTGCAGACGGAGGCGTACGCACGGGCCCTGTTCGAGGGCCACGTACCGATCCTCGACGAGGAGGCCGTCGAGGACAACGTGGATATCCGGCTGACCAGGCAGAAGATACTCACCAAGAGCCCGTTGGTGGACTTCTCCTTCGTGATCGGAGAGGCAGCGCTCCGCCAGGAACTCGGTGGGCCGGAGGTCATGCGGCAGCAGTACCGCCACCTGCTGACTGTGGGCGAACTGCGTAACGTGGCCATCCAGGTGGTGCGGATCGGCAGCGGCTTCCACACCGGCCTCAACGGCGGATTCGTCGTCGTGGAGACTTCCGAGCACCGCCAGTACGGCTACTTCGAGGCACAAGACATCGGGCATGTGGTCAGTGACGCCAAGCAGGTGAGCACCTTCGCTTTGCGGTATGGCAAGCTGCGATCACAGGCGCTGAACGTCGAGGAATCAGCGGCCTTCATCCGGCACTTGGTGGGAGAACGATGACGAATGAGCAGGAAGCAGCCCGACTCCACGAACTGCCCTGGCGTAAGAGCAGCTACAGCGGTTCGGGTGGCGGCAATTGCGTGGAGGTCGCGCACGCGGCAAGCACCGTCCACATCCGCGATTCGAAGGAGCGGCGCGGCCCGGTCCTGTCCGTGGCGGCCACCCCATGGGCGGCGTTCATCGAGAGCGTGGCGCGATGACGACGGCGAACGTCCCTCACGAGGAGCTGTCCTGGCACAAGAGCAGCTACAGCGGTTCGGGTGGCGGCGAGTGCGTGGAGGTCGCGCACGCGGCAAGCACCGTCCACATCCGCGATTCGAAGGAGCGGCGCGGCCCGGTCCTGTCCGTAGCGCCCACCCCATGGGCGGCGTTCATCGAGAGCGTGGCGCGATGACGACGGCGAACGTGCCTCACGAGGAGCTGTCCTGGCACAAGAGCAGCTACAGCGGCTCGGACGGCGGCAACTGTGTGGAGGTCGCGCACGCGGCCGGCAACGCACACGTCCGTGACTCCAAGGTGCAGCGCGGCCCCGTCCTCTCCGTAGTGTCCGCCCCGTGGGTGGCGTTCCTCACCTTCGCGGCGCAGGCGCAGACGCAGCCCCACCCCTGAGCCCGCACGCACCCCCCTCGTCCCCGTCACCGGTTCAGCAGGTGACGGGGACGAGACGTCTGGGGGCCAGGACTGGGGTGAACCGTGTCGCTTCTGTCCCCGTTGTGAAAGAGCGGGGCCGCTCCGCCGAGAAATTCGGCCAGGCTCCGATCTGCGACAACGAACGGAGTGAGCACGTCATGCCTGTTGACGGACCGGCCTTCGAAGGGCCCCCTGACGGATCTGCGGTTCAGCAGAGACAGCAGCGTCAACGTGCGGGGACAGCGCGGTATCGGGAAAGGGTTGACAGCGATCCGATCACGTCGGCTGCGAAAAATTGGGCGATAGCTGGGACCTTGAAAACGAGGAAACATCCCATATCGACGGACGAAGATCTCGATAAAGTCTGGCGGACCGCTCTTGCGGGTCTGTACCGTGCTGCGGCTGCTAGCGTGAACGACAGTATGAACGGGCCCACATCGTCGACTCCCGTGTCGGGGTATGAATTCAAGGAAAAGTGGCTCAAGACGATCGACATAAGGGCGAAATCGGCAGCCGCACAAGGAGTGAGCCCCCGGGACTTCAGGGATGCTTATCTCCGGGAGAACGGCTGGCAGTTGCCTCTTATGGGAGGTCGGGGGGGATACGACCGGCTGGCGAAGGCCGAGAAAGAGGCAGCGGAGGCGATGGCGGCGCGGGGACCGCTTCCCGGTACGCAGGGCGGCGGCCCTCCGCAAGCCGAGTACCAGGAGCCGGCGGTCCAACAGGCCACCGGCCACTACATGGCAGAGCCCCCTAGGCTCCCCCAGCCGTACGGCACACCGGCTCCGGTGGGCCGTCCTTCCATCGGACGGCTTGGTCCGGCCTTCGACGGGGGGACGTTGCCGCCCCCGCGCCCGGCTGGGGCCCCGGGGTGGGCCCCGCCCCCTCGACTACCCCCCGTGCGCGCGTACTTGCCCGGCCGGCCCCAGCCGCTGGAGCCGGCACCGGGCCTGCGGTCGCACCTGCCACCCGTGCCCGTCCCCTTCGCGGATGTGCTGCCGCGCCCCGTCCAGGGCGGCAGCGGTGTTCCGGCTCCGTATGCCCCGGATAGCCGTCCCTACGGCCCGCCCCCGGGCTGGCAGCCGCAGGGCCCGGCACAGGGCCCACCGCGGGGCCGGGCCCCGGGCAGGCCGCCCAGCAGGTAGAGATGTGTCCTCGGCCGCAGCGCGCCCGGCGCCGTGAACCGTTTTCCCTCCCAGCCCGTGATGCGTGGATGGCGTCACTCTGCAGGGCAGTTCGGCCGGGTGCGTCCCGATAGATGTGGCACGCGTCCTCCGACTGTCCCGGGGAGGACGAATCAGTGTGAGTCCGAACGGAGTGATCACCTCATGGAAATTCAACGGGATGTGCGGGCTGAGAGGCGGATAGCCGAGCGTGCGGCGGCCAGGAGGTACCTCGCGAAGACAAAAGAGAACCCTTACGAACAAGCCGCGCGTCTGCGGGCAGCCACCAACGGCAGGACCACGTACGCGACGAAGAACGAACCGGTCACGGACCGGTGGTGGCGGCTCACGTGTAATGATCTCCATCGCCGCGCCGCTCGTACGGCAGAGGACCAAGGCGCCGACCCTGAGGGCCTGAAGGACCGGTTCGACCATATTGATACGGAGGCAAAGAAAGCCAGAGGATCCGGGCAGACACCTGAATATTTCGCGGCGACATATTCTCGGAACCACGGGCTGGTCGAAAGGGGCAGGCGGCGGCCACCGACGCGCAACCCGGCAGCGCCCGCCGCACAGGCGGTAGTCCCCAGGGGGTCGGGACGGCAGGGCCCCCAGGCCCAGCCGGCTTACAGGGACGACGGGCCGGCCTCAGGCTGGGACCAGGGCGCATCGCTGCCCCCCGACCAGCCCGGCCTGCCCTTCAGGGGCAGGCTGCCGCTTCCCGTCCCGAGGCAGAGCGCACCCGTTCCGGCTCCGGCTTCGGGCCCGGCTCCGGAATGGTCTCCGGTCCCACAACTGCCGCCTCTGCGCGCCTACTTGCCCAGCACCGGGGCACCGCCGCGCCCGGCCCAGGCTCAGGATCCAGGGGCGCTGCCCATCGGAGCCGTGCTGCCCCCGCCCGACCCGCGCGCCGCCCGGGGCCCGTACGCCTCGCAGGGCAACCCGTACACCTCGTACGGCCTGCCTCAGACGTGGCAGCCGCAGGGCCCGGCACAGGGCCCGTCGGGGGGCCGTGCGCGCGGAAGCCGCCGCTGAGGCACTGCCGTTGCGGCCGTTACGAGGCGCTCGACGACCCCGACAACGCCCGTCCCCGCCGCCGCGGCCCGGTGGCGGGGACGGGGTGCCGCCGGATACCGGGAAGATGGTGTACGCCGTCGCCGAACAGCTCGACTCCGCAGGAGCGTGTGCGTGACCGCCGCCCCTGAAGCACTGCGCCGGGATCCGGCCGAACAGATCGGCTCCGCCTGCCCCGGGCTCGCCCCCGAGTGGCGGGACGCGGTCGCCGCCGTGGACCGGGCGGGCTTCCTCCCGCCGGTCGTCTTCCGCCCTCACGGCGGCGCCGGGGCGGACCGGGAGCCGGTCGCGCGCGGAGGTTGGCGAAGAGGAGTGGCTGCGGATGGCCCACTCCGACCGCACCTGGGTGACGCAGGTCGAGGGTCTGGACGGGGCCGACGCGCCCTGCCCGGTCTCCGTAGTCCGACCTCCTCCGCCACGCTCCCTTCCCCTGTCGCCCGCACCTTGGACGTGCCCGCCGTGGAGGAGGGACACCGCGTTCTGGAGGTCGGCACGGGAACCGGCTGTTCCACGGCCGTCCTGTCCCACCGGGTCGGCGCGGACAACGTCGTCAGCGTCGAGTACGACCCGGGCTGTGCCGCCGTCGCGGCCCGGAACCTCGCGGAACTGGGCTGTGCGCCGACCCCCGTCGTCGGCGACGGACTCCAGCGGCACCGGGAGCGGGCCGAGTACGACGCGATCATCGCCACCTGCTCCGTACGCTCCATCCCGCCGGCCTGGCTGTTCCAGCTCGCGGACGCGGGGAGCATTACCGCCACGGTCAGCGGGTGGATGCTCGCGGCCGGCCTGATCCGCCTGGCTCCCGATGACGAGGGCGATGACGCGGGCGCGCTGTCCGGCCGTTTCGAGGCGGACGAGGTCACGTACATGCTCGCGCGCCCCCACGAGCGCCCCCCCGCACACGACGTTCTACCGGCAGACCGGGCACACGCGCCCGACCCGCGTGGATCCGGCGCTCACCGACCTGTGGGCGGGCCGTTTCGTCGCACAGCTCGCGGGCCCCTCCGCCGAACTGATCGCGACCGGTTCCGGGGTGATCCTGCGTGACGTGGCGACTGGTTCACAGGCGTGGACGGAGCCTGCCGGAGGCGGCTGGACCGTCCACCAGCATGGGCCGCTCCAGCTGTGGGACCAGGTCGAGGACGCGCTGATGACGTGGCAGCGGCACGGGGCTCCCGGCCTGACGGAGTTCGGGATGACGGTCACTTTCGAAAGCCAAGCGGTCTGGCTCGGTCACCCACATGGACCTTCCTGTCCGCTCCCGGCATAAAACCCGGCTGAGGCACGGCAGTTGTGAAGCGTGCGGGCTGCCGCGCGCACGCGAGGTAGGGGCCGACGTGCTGCAGGGCGCGCGACCGTGCACCTCGCTCCGTCGATCTCAGTGATCGCGCGAGACGACTACGCGCGGTCGGCCGGCAGGTGCCCGATCGGCCCTGGCCTTCCAGCCCCTTTTCGCGGAACACCGGTGCCCGCCTGCCCTGGCGGCCCCGGCCCCGGCCCCAAGGCTGATGCGTCACCTGTCTGGCCGGTGACGCGGAGGAGCAAGGGCAGTGGGCGGTCGTCGCCCAACTGGCCGCTCCGTCGAGCGGGTTGCTCGCCACGGATGCCGACTGGTCCCGGGTGACGCGGCGACTGGTCCACAGACGCGGCCATCCGCGTCGCGAAGGAGAGAGGGGCGGGGCCGATCAACGTCAGTGGGCCGAGTCCTGCCCGAGTAACGTCGCCCCGGCATCCGGAGAGGGTGAGCCTTTCAGCGTGTCGGGCCCTTCTTCTTTGCGTTTGACGCATCGAAACTGTTGAGGGCGCCCCGCTCGCCTTTCAACGCGTCCCGGTTGCGCTGCCTCCAGTCCCTTTCCTGATCCGCTTTGTCCCTCGCTCCGTGCTTTTCCTGCCAGCCTTCCCGGTACGTGTTCAATCGGGCCGCTGCCGCTATCTCCTTCTGAGTCGGGGCTTTCTGTTCCTTGTCCGTAGCCATGAAATTCTCCTCGTGATTCTGGACGGGCCGGCCTGCCCGAAGGTGAGCTGACCGCTCTCGGCCGCAATGGGGTCATCGTGCTCCCGAAGCGTTTCCCCAGTGCGGTCTTTTCGGCCAGGAGCCCGGTGCCGCACAATGCGCGTAACCAGTCACATCCAGGTCGTTTCTCCCCGGCGCTGACCAGCGCGGACCGGAACGGGGGATTGGCTCAATCCCGGCCCCTCGGTGCTGGCCGGCAGCAGTCGGCCATGGCGCGAGACGGGGGCGCCGTGAGCCTGATGGCGGGCCCTGTGAGGGGGCATGAGACGGGCGTTGACCTACCTGACGCGGTGAACGGCGCATCGGGTGGCCGGCCGGACTGAGGAACGAGGCGGGCCGCGATGCCGGCGAAGGCGGGCTGCCGCTTCCCGCCCGAGCTACGGTGTTTCGGCCCTGAATGCCCCGGGCCGCCGATTCGTATGGCCTGCCCTGCGCCTGATTGCCGCGGGCCCGCAGACCCGCGGACCCGCAGGGGGCAGTAGCCTCCTTCTCCCATCCCCGGTCCGGTGATACCGCGCAGGAGATTCAGGTGACTGTCGGCTGTCCACATGCGGAGCACGGCAGGAAGTGACCTTCGGGTCTGCTCCCCGTCCCCCCGCTCAGTCCCGGTCGGGAAAGCCGCGCTGAGAACCGGAACCTCATCGAGAAGGCGACGCCCGTGCACATAGCCTTGGCAACGTCCCGTTGGGCCCACGGAAAGGACACCGAATTGAGCACACTGCTCGACGAATTGCACGCTATCGGTGCCTCGTGCTCCACCCCCGAGTGGGACGATCCCTCGATCGACTGGGCGGCATTCGATGCCGTCGTCATCCGCTCCGCCTGGGACTACCCCGAGCGTCCGGCCGCGTTCCTGCGCTGGGTCCGGACAGTCGCCGACCGGTCCGCGCTGTTCAACTCGCCCGAGACGGTCGCCTGGAACCTCGACAAGCACTACTTGCGCGACGTGGCCGAGGCCGGAGTCCCGGTCGTTCCCACCGAATTCACCCCGCCGGGAATGACATGGCACGTGCCGCAGGGTGGTGAGTACGTCGTCAAGCCCGCTGTTTCCAACGCCGCGCGCCACACCTGCCGTTTCCGGCCCGGCCTCGACGACGACCGCGCCCGCCTGCATGTCGCCGGTCTCCACGAGGCGGGCCGGACCGTGCTGACCCAGCCCTACCAGCATGCCGTCGATCACAGCGGGGAACTCTCCCTCATTTACCTCGACGGGCAATACAGTCACGCGGCCCGTAAAACGGCTCTGCTCCAGACGGCCGGACCGCCCGCCGACGACCTCTTCTTCCGGTCCCACATCACCCCGGACAAGCCCACGCAGGTCGAACTGGAGTGCGCGGCAAGCGTCTTGGAAGCCGTCACCGCACGCTTCGGAACGCCGCTGTACGCCCGCATCGATCTGATAGAGGGCCCCGGCGGGGTGCCCACTGTCATGGAATGCGAACTCGTCGAACCCCTCCTGTTCTTCGACCAGGGCCCCTCCGCCGTCCAGACCCTGGCTCTCGCCGTCCTCGCCCGCCTCGGCTGAGGCGGCAAGCCGGCTGCGACGGCACGGACGGTCCACCGGGCCGGGCAGTCCCGTCCCGGTGGCACCGTCCTCGTCCGTGGCTTCACGGGCCGGCGCGGCCCCGCACTCTCCGTACCGCTCGCCCGGCGGACACGCCGTTCCCTCCCCTCGCGGAACCGGCCGCGCCCCTGGGCCCGCACGCCTCTCGTCCCCGTCGCCTCCGCAGGTGGCGGGGACGACGTGTGTTCCCGGCCGGTGCGCTGCCGGTGTGCGGTGAACCACGCCTGTCGCGGCCCCGTTGTAGGTCAACGATGCTGCCGGTACGAGGAGTTGGTCCGGATATCTCTCTGGAAGACGGGGGCGCCGCCGGCCTGGTCCGAGGGCCTCCTCAATTCGAGTACCGGCTAGAGCAGGGACAGAGGAACGGCAACCGACCTCGACCGAACGGAGGAACCACATCATGGATTCCGAGGGAAACCCTATCGAAGTCGAGTTTGTGGAGGACGGGAGAAGAACTGCCAGAGTTAGATCTGCTGCGTCAACTAGCAGATATCGAAAGAGCAGAGATGAGTATGGAGCTGCGGTACTCAAGGCGGTCGACAGGGCGAATGGGAGGAAGGCGCCGTTCGAGTCGACTCTGGACTTGGTGTGGCGGAGGGCCCGCGCGGCTATGTACTACGCTGCGGGCAAGGATGCGAAGTCTCAATCGAAAGATGTCAGGGAGCTGGAGACCTGGTTCCGGAACATCGACCACCAGGCCGAAGGGGCGAGATTGAACGGAGCAACTCCTGAAGGCTTCAAAGGCGGCTGCGTCGCGGGTAAAACCTGGACGAGAGGGAATGAGTTTCTGCGGCCGGATTTCGCCCGAGCGGCGCCGGCCCGGCAGCAGACGACCTTGGCGTCATCGTCGCGGACGGGGGGCCACCAAGACTCCCGGTACGCGGTGCCCCACCACGACTCCGGGCACGGGATGGCCCAGCAAGCCCCCGGGTACGGGATGGCCCAGCAAGCCCCCGGGCACGGGATGGCCCAGCAAACCCCCGGGTACGGCGCACCCGGACCCCGGCCTTTCGCCGAAGGCGAGTACGACGCGCCGGCCCCCCGGATTTCCGTGCAGGGCGGGTACGGAGCACCGGACCCCGCGTGGGCTCCGGCCGCGGAGCCGGTCACGCGGCGGCCACCCCCTCCCGGGTGGGACCACCTGCCCTCGGGAGGCCAGGAGCCGTCTTACCAGGACGACAGGGCCTATCCGCACCCGGCCGCGACGTACCTGCCACCTTCCGGGATGTCGGCCGCCGCGCGGGCCCACCCCGGGGATGAAGTGCCCGAGTTCCAGGCTCGACACGACCTGGCTTCCGGAGGGGTGGTGTTGCCGCCTTTGGTCCAGAGCCGGGACGGCCTGGCGCCATATCAGGGCCAGGCCGCACCTCTGCCTGCCATACGGACGGACGTGGCTTTCCTCGGGGTGCTGCCACGTCCGGTCCGCGGAGGCGGTGCGGTGCTGGCGCCTTTGTCCCGGGGAGGCGACGTGCACAATCCGCCGCCGAACAGGGGGTTTCAGAGCTTGGCCCCGGGCATGAGGCGCGGCGGCCGGTAGTCCCCCCGTCGCTCCGGCGGGGACGGGTGCGGCCCCGGGATCCCCCGCCCGCCCGCACCCCTCCGCGTCCCGCTACGAGGACGGTCCCGCGCCCGGGGGCGCCGAGGTGCAGGGGCGCAGGACCGGGCCGGAGAGGCTCGGCAGGGGTCAGCAGGGGCCGGTCCGGGCGCGGGCCCGGCCCCGGACCGGGTGGTCAGCCCGCGCCGCCCTCGACGTCGCGGGGGTCCCGGGGCCCCGGCCCCACATAGCGGGCCGACGGCCGCACCAGGCGGCCCGTCCGCTTCTGTTCCAGGATGTGCGCCGACCAGCCCGCCGTCCGCGCGCAGGTGAACATCGAGGTGAACATGTGCGCCGGCACCTCGGCGAAGTCCAGCACGATGGCCGCCCAGAACTCGACGTTGGTCTCCAGCACCCGGTCGGGGCGGCGGGCGCGCAGCTCTTCGAGGGCGGCCTGTTCCAGGGCGAGCGCCGCCTCGTAGCGGGGCGCGCCCAGTTGCCTGGCCGTCCGCCGCAGCACGCGCGCCCGGGGGTCCTCGGCGCGGTAGACGCGGTGGCCGAAGCCCATCAGCCGCTCGCCCCGGTCGAGTTGCCGCTTCACATAGGCGGTGGCGTCGCCGGTGCGCTCGACCTCCTCGATCATCCCGAGCACCCGCGAGGGCGCGCCCCCGTGCAGCGGGCCGGACATCGCGCCGACCGCGCCGGAGAGGGCCGCCGCGACGTCCGCGCCGGTGGAGGCGATGACCCGGGCGGTGAACGTCGAGGCGTTCATGCCGTGTTCGGCGGCCGAGGTCCAGTACGCGTCCACGGCCGCGACATGCTTGGGGTCGGGCTCGCCGCGCCAGCGGCGCATGAAGCGCTCGACGACGGTGTCGGCCTTGTCGATCTCCTTCTGCGACACCATGGGCAGGCCCTGCCCGCGCGCCGACTGGGCGACGTAGGAGAGGGCCATGACGGCGGCGCGGGCCAGGTCCTCACGTGCCCTCGCCTCGTCGATGTCGAGCAGCGGCTTCAGGCCCCAGACGGGCGCGAGCATGGCCAGCGCCGACTGGACGTCCACCCGGATGTCGCCCGAGTGCACGGGGAGGGGAAACGGTTCGGCAGGCGGCAGGCCCGGATCGAAGCCGCCGTCCACGAGCAGTCCCCACACGTTCCCGAACGACACGTGGCCGACCAGGTCCTCGATGTCCACGCCCCGATAGCGGAGCGCACCGCCTTCCTTGTCGGGTTCGGCGATCTCCGTCTCGAACGCGACGACCCCTTCGAGCCCGGGTACGAAGTCGGACATCTGGCGGCTCCCTCATGAAAGTGCCGCCAGAGCTGAGCTGACGGCGAACGGCCTGCTGCTGGGACGGTGCGGTCCACCTGCCGCGCCGCGGCCGGTCGCGGGACCAGCCGTGCGGCCGGACATGCGACCCGCCGTGCGGCCGACCACGTGAGCGGTCGCGCGGCCGGCGGACCGGGCCGTCCTCCCGGTCGTGCCCGTTCCGGCGGGTGGTCACGCTCCGTCGTGCCAGGGCGGGCGATCGTGCGGACGGAGACGCTCCCGCCGGACGGAGCGGCAACGATAGCCCCCGTGCCCGGATACCACGGCTCCTTGCCCGGAATTGTGGCCCCTCCGGCGCCCGCCGGACAGGGTGAGATGGGGCACAGGAGCCGATTCGGGGGCTGTGGGTACGCGCGAAGTGCCCGGCAGGCAGACTGTTCGACCGCGCGCCGGGCCGATGCTGCAAGATAGCGGCGTGCCACACGCTGACGATGACGCCGCCGCCCGTACCTCCCGCCGTACGACCGCGAGTTCGACCGCCACACCCGCGCGTACGGCGACCACCCTCGACCCCGCCGCGATGCGCGCGCACTACCGTGCCGAGGGGCTCTCCGAGCAGGACCTGGAGCCCGGCCCGTTCGCGCAGTTCTCGCTCTGGTTCGCCCAGGCCGAGGCCAGCGGGCTGCACGAGCCCAACGCCATGATCGTCTCCACCGCCGACGAACGGGGCCGCCCCAGCTCCCGCACCGTCCTGCTCAAGCGCTACGACGAGCAGGGCTTCGTCTTCTTCACCAACTACGGCTCCCGCAAGGGCCGCGAGCTGGAGGCGAACCCGTATGTCTCCCTGCTCTTCCCCTGGCACGGCATCGCCCGCCAGGTGATCATCTCCGGCACGGCCGAGCGCACGGGCCGGGACGAGACGGCCGCCTACTTCCGCACCCGCCCGCACGGCTCCCAACTGGGCGCCTGGGCGAGCGAACAGTCCTCCCGCGTGGCCTCCAGGGAAGAGCTGGACCGCATGTACGCACAGCTCGCGGCCCGCTATCCGGAGGGTGAGGACGTCCCGGCCCCGGCCCAGTGGGGCGGCTACCGGGTGCGTCCGGAGTCGGTCGAGTTCTGGCAGGGCAGGGAGAACAGGCTGCACGACCGGCTGCGCTTTACCCGTACGGAGGACGACGGGTGGGAGGTGGAGCGGCTCTGCCCCTGACGGGCTCTGCCCTGGGTGGCTCCGCCCTGACCGGCTCCGCCCCTGAGCGGGGCCTCCTCACGGCGGGCACCCGGGTCTCCTGCGGCGGGTCTCCTGCGGCCGGGGACCAGGAACCCCGGGGGCCGGAACCGGGGGCGCCGCGCCGCAAGGCGCCGAGGCAGCAGAACGGCCCGTGGGCTGCTCCCTCCGCCCCCAGCCGTGTGGCTGGGAGGTGCCCCTCGGGGGCGGGGAGGGCGCCGGTCGGACGAGTCCGACGAGCCCACGGGCCGGGTGACTGCTCTGGATTGGCCGGCGAGCCGGCGTCACACTGTGGCGTCGGCCCTAGGCCGCAGCCACCTCACACGTCCGGTGCTTGATCATCAGCCGGATCACCTCCTTTCCTGTGTGCCCCACACGCTAGGCACGGCCGGCGGGCCGGGCAAACGAATTTCGGGGCGACAACGATTTTCCCGAATCCGGTGTGTGCTCGGTCACGTTCGAGTTGAATGATCCGTGCACAAGCGGTGGCGTTCCGCAACGGCAGCACGAGCAGGGGGTGCCGAGGTGGCGGCTCGATCGAAGACTCACTCCGCGTCGTCCTCCGACGGTGGCGACGGCGGTCCCGACGACGAACTCCTTCTCGCGGCCCTGCTGGACGGCATGGATGCCGCGCTGTGCGCCTTCGACGCCGAGGGCGTGGTCACGCACTGGAACCGCGAGGCGGAGCGGATGCTCGGCTGGACGCAGAAGGAGGCCGTCGGCCGCCAGGGCCTCGCCGGATGGGCGGTGCGCGCGGCCGACGCCGAGGAGGTCGAGGGCCGCCTCCTGGGCGCGATGCGCGCCCCCGGCCGCCAGGTGCACGAGTTCGCGCTGCTGACCAAGGACGGCGGCCGCGTGCTGGTGCGTATCCAGTCCTCCGGGGTGACCGGCGCCGACGGCCGCCCCATGGGCGTCTACTGCGCCTTCAGCGAGGTGCACGCCCAGATCGACCTGGAGCGCTCCATCGCCCTGAGCGAGGCCCTGCTGGAGGAAGCCTCTTGGGGCGTGGTCCTGGTCGACGCCGACCTGCGCCCCACCGTCGCCAACGCCTACGCGGCCCGCGCCTTCCGCGTACCGGCTCGCGCCGCGATGCTGGGCCGTCCCCTCGGCGAGCTGCTGGAACAGGGCATGGAGGAGCTGGAGGGCGCACTCCAGCACGTGCTCGGCGAGGGCGCGCCCCCGGCCCCGGCCGAGATCTGGGTGACGCTGCGCGGGTATCCGGACGAGCGGGAAGGCGGCCCGGCATCCGGTGCCACGGCAGCCTCCGGCGGCCCCGGAACCGGCGGCCCGGTATCCGGTGGGACGGCATCCGGTGGCACGGGGGCCGGTGGGCACGGGGTTGCCGGGGCGGGTTCGGAGGAGGGGGAGCTGTCGCGCCGCTGCTGCTGGCGCAGCGGCTTCCTGCGGCTGGCCTCGCCCCTGGCCGAGGAGCCCGTACCCCTGGGGGTCGCCTGGCTCTTCCAGGACATCACCGCGGCCAAACGGACCGAGCGCGAGGCCGCGCGGCTGCGCTTCCGCGACGGCCAGCTCCACCGCGCGATGCGGGCGGCCGGGGAGTGCGAGGACCCCATGGACGCGGCGCGGATGCACCTGGAGTTCGCTCTCGCGGGCTTCGCCGACCACGCGCTGCTCGACCTCGCGGCCGACCCGGGCCCCGAACCCGTCCCCGCGCTGGACACCGCGCTGGACGCCCTCCCGTCCGTGGAGCCGCGCCTGGTGCGGGCCGCGCTGACGCCCGCGGCGGCCTGGGGCCGCCTGCCGCTGATCGAGGCGAACGCTGACAGCGGGATCCCGGTGGCCTACGCGGAGGGCCACCCGGCGCTCCAGTCGTACCAGCGGTGCACCTCGGTACGCGCCAGCGGCAGCGGCCCCGGCGTCCCGGAGGACTGGGCACAGTCGCGCAAGTGGCCCCAAGGCACGGCACACGGGCTGTGCACGGTGCTGCGCAGCCGGGGCCGCACGCTGGGGGTGGTCACCTTCCTGCGGGACGCGGGCGGCCGTCCCTTCGACCGCTCCGACGCGGTCTACGCGGAGGAGGTCGCCGCACACGTGGCCACGGCCGTGGACCTGGCGAGCGCCCTGGAGAAGTGACCGGGCATCCGGTGCGCCTGAACAACGGCGGGCATCCGGCGCGGCGGATCAATGGCAAGGCATCCGGTACGTCGGCTCGGCGGTACTCCGCCGGTCCGACGGAATCCGGCGGTCAGCGGTAGAAGATCCGGTCCGCGTACTCGTCCATGACGCGCGCGTTCCATTCGTGTCCGCCGTCCACGTTGCCCGAGCGCAGCATCGGCGGCTCGACACCCAGCCGCACCAGCTCGCCCGTGGCCGAGGCCACGACGGCCTGCATCAGCGCGCTGGTGACCACCGTCGAGGCGGGCGCGAAGGGCGCATCGACGCCCTCGGTCGTCAACTCCGCGTCCCCGACGGGGATCCGGCTGTCGATGACGATGTCGCAGTGGTCCTTGAGGAAGGTGCCCGTGGCGTTCCGGGCGCGGGTGCCCTCGGCGTAGACGACGGAGGTGAGGCCGACCACCTTGATGCCCAGCGCCCGCGCGTTCATCGCCAGCTCGACCGGCAGCGCGTTGCGCCCCGACAGGGAGATGACGATCAGCACGTCGCCCTTGCGCGCGGGGCTGGAGTCCAGCGCGGCGCCCGCCAGCCCGTCGATCCGCTCCAGGGCGCTGCCCAAGGTCGCGGGGCGGACGTCCACTCCGGTGAGGCCGGGCACGTTGAGGAGGTTCATCAGGGCGAGCCCGCCCGCGCGGTAGACGGTGTCCTGGGCCGGCAGTGAGGAGTGGCCCGCGCCGAAGACGAAGATCCGGCCGCCGTCCGCGACGGTCCGCGCGAGCAGCGCGCCGGCCGCCGCGACGTTCTCCGCCTCGCCGTCCCTCACCTGCCGCAGCAGCCCGATGGCAGCGTCGAAGAAGTCTGTCGCCAGCGTCCTGTCACTCATCGCCCGGCCCCTCGCGTCGTTGCGGAAACGGTCCCGTTCCGTAGTACGGCGATCACGACCGTAGTACGGCGATCACGTTGAGGTCTGGACCTTCCGCTGTCAACACCGTGTGCCAATGGCCCGTGACAGGCTTGCGGCGCTGTCCATACCGCATCCCGCCGCGCACGGCACGGTTGTCACCGCGATGCGTCAGAATTGAATCCAGGGCCACCGCACGAGCTGACTAGGGGCTACGCATGTCAGGACTCATCGACACCACGGAGATGTATCTCCGTACCATCCTGGAGCTTGAGGAGGAGGGCGTGGTCCCCATGCGTGCCCGCATCGCCGAGCGACTGGACCAGAGCGGACCGACCGTCAGCCAGACCGTGGCCCGGATGGAGCGGGACGGGCTGGTCACGGTGGCCGGGGACCGGCACCTGGAGCTGACGGCCGACGGCCGCCAGCTGGCCACCCGCGTGATGCGCAAGCACCGGCTCGCGGAGTGTCTGCTGGTCGATGTGATCGGCCTGGAGTGGGAGCAGGTGCACGCCGAGGCGTGCCGCTGGGAGCACGTGATGAGCGAGGCGGTCGAGCGCCGCGTCCTGGAGCTGCTGCGACACCCCACCGAGTCGCCGTACGGCAACCCCATCCCCGGCCTGGAAGAGCTGGGCGAGAAGGCGGAGGCGGATCCCTTCCTGGGCGAGGGCCTGGTCAGCCTGAGCGAGCTGGAGCCGGGCGGCGACGGCAAGACGGTGGTCGTACGCAGGATCGGCGAGCCCATCCAGATGGACGCCCAGCTGATGTACACGCTGCGCCGGGCCGGGGTGCAGCCGGGCGCCGTGGTGAGTGTGAACGCGGGCACGGCAGGCGGGGTGCAGGTCGGCAGCAGCGGTGAGGCGGCGGAGCTGGGCGCCGAGGTCGCCGCGCACGTGTTCGTCGCCAAGCGCTGAGCGGCGGCGGGCGCTTGAGCGCGGCGGGCGTATGAGCGCCGGGCACGAGCACCGCGGCCGGGTGCTGAGTGCTGAGTGCGGGCAGGGTGGCTGAGGGCTGAGGGCTGAGGGCGGCGGCCGGGTGCTGAGCGCGCGGGCCCTGCGCGGCCCCACGTCGCCGTTTCGAGGGGTGCCCGGGCCGTCCTGGCGTCCGGGCCGACCCGGGTTTTCGGCGAGGTGCCGGGCTCTGCGGCGGGGCGTTTTGAGCGTGGTGTCCGAGGGGGGCGCACGGTGGCGCGGGGGAGCGGCGCGTGCTCCGTATCATGCGTCGCCACCTTCCCAATTGGCCCTTGCGGTATCAGAGTTGCCGGAATACGAGCGCTGGTGCGCGGAGCGTGCGACGCTGTCGCTGGTGGGAGAGTGCGCCGAGGGGAACGGTCGCGCCGCCGCGCACTCGGGCGGAAGGGGAGCATCGATGCTGTGTTCCGCGTGGGGCCCGTGCGGGCCGGGGGAGCGGTCGGGGCTCCGGCGCCGTCATTCGCCGAAGCCCCGCCTCCCCATGTCCCCCCAACGGCGACCCGGAGCCCCGAGCTCTCAGGGTCTGCCCCCTCCCGGTTCCTGTCTCCCCCGGGGGGCGCAGGGCAATCCCGGGCCCGTGTCACTCGAAGGTGGGGTGTTCGCCACTGGGCCCGGGTGTTCGAATAGAAGTTCGATAGGGTGATGCGGCGGTCAGAGGGAGTGGGGGTGCCACGACGCATGGTGCGACGGATCAACGTGACAGGTGGGGACGGAACCCGGCTGGCTGCCTGGGAGTTCGCCGATCCGCCCAAGGGTGCGCCGGAGAGCGGGGAGAGCCGGCCGGCCGCCCGGACCGCCGCCGAGGAGGAGCAGGACCGCAAGGCCCCGGGCGTCCTCCTGCTGCACGGACTGATGGGCCGCGCCTCGCACTGGGCGGACACCGCACGCTGGCTCTCGGGCCGCTACCGCGCCATCGCCCTCGACCAGCGCGGCCACGGACGCAGCGACAAGCCCGGTGACGGCCCCTTCGACCGGGACGCCTTCGTCGCCGACGCCGAAGCGGCTATCGAACAGCTCGACCTGGCCCCGGTCGCGCTGGTCGGCCACGCCATGGGAGCGCTCACCGCCTGGCAACTCGCCGCCAAGCGGCCCGATCTGGTGCAGGCCCTGGTCATCAGCGACATGCGGGCCTCGGCCCTGGGCGAGCAGTCGCAGCGCGAGTGGGAGGAGTGGTTCAAGTCCTGGCCCGTGCCCTTCGCGACGCTCGGCGACGTACGCAAATGGTTCGGCGAGGACGACCCGAGGCTGGAGCGCTCCCGGCTCTCGCGCGGCGAGTTCTTCGCCGAGGTGATGGCGGAGCGCGCGGACGGCTGGCGTCCCGTCTTCTCCCCGCGCCAGATGCTGCGCGCCCGCGAGACCTGGGTCTACGACGCGCACTGGGACGAGCTGGCCCAGGTGCGCTGTCCCACCCTCGTGGTACGGGGCATCGACGGCGCACTGGGCCGCGCGGAGGCACAGGAGATGGTGCGCGTGCTGCCGCGCGGCATCTACGCGGAGGTACCGGAGGCCGGTCACCTGATCCACTACGACCGGCCGGAGGACTGGCGCAGAGTAGTCGAGCCATTCCTCCAGGCAGCGCTCCCGACCGGCAGCTGATCCCCCGCCTGCCGCCCCCGCCGTCGGGGGGCGCCCCGTCAGGGGCGCGGGGAACTGCGCGAGCAGCCACCGCGTGCTCGCACGCGGCCGTACGCATCGGCCCTCACGGCGAGTTGCCACCGTCCACCGTGGGGCCCCAGGAAGGCGCGGGGCGCCCCGTCAGGGGCGCGGGGAACTGCGCGAGCAACCACCGCGCGCCCGCACGCGGCCGTATGCATCGGCCCTCACGGCGAGTTGCCGCCGTCAGCCACGTGGGGCTCCAGGAAGGCGCCGGGCGCCCCGTCAGGGGCGCGGGGAACTGCGCAAGCAACCACCGCGTGCTCGCACGCGGCCGTATGCATCGGCCCCCACGGCGAGTTGCCACCGGCCCGGGCCAGGGTCACCGGCCAACGCGGGCCCACAAGAGGGCGCCGGGCTCCGCCCGGCTCACCGTGCGAGAACGGCCGCTTCGCGGCCACACGCGTAGGCGAGGGTGGGCAGCAGTTCCTCGGCGTCGGGGAGCCAGCGGTTGGCCGCGGTGGGCTCGCGCACCCACTGCACCGGCCCCCGCGTGCCCAGCCGGCTGGGCGGGGCGGCCACCCAGTCGCCCTCGCCCTTGGCCCGGAGGTCCAGGGAGCGGGGCGAACGGCCCAGCCTGCGCAGCGCGTCGGGCGTCTTGGCCGCGGCGCCGGGCAGCACGAAGAAGAGCATCCGGCCGTCCGGGGTGCAGGTGACGGGGCCGAGCGCCTGTGCCATGCGCTCCAGCCGGGCCAGCGCCAGGCAGCCTGCCTCCTCCGAGACCTCCAGCGCGTCGAAGGCGCGGCCCGTCGGCAGCAGCACCGAGGCGCGCGGCTCCTTCGTCCACAGGCCGCGCGCTGTTGTCGCGCTGCCTGTGGCCTCCCGTGCCCACCCGGCGTGCGCGGGGTGTGCGCCCGGCGCGGGGCAGTCGGACTGTCCGCACACGCAGCGCGGCACGCCCTCCACGGCCTCCAGCCACGTGCCGGGGAAGACGTCCCAGGCGCGTTCCTGGGCGTAGCGCACCGCGTGTTCGAGCGGGGACGGCGGGGACAGTGGGGACTGGGATCGCTGGCGGGGGATGTGCGCGGCAGGTGCGACGCCGGTTGTGACGTCGGCGGTTACTCCGATGGTCTCTTCCACGACCATCACAACTTTCCCTCCCCGTAAGGGTTACGGGACGGCACCCGGGCCGGACGCGCCCCCGGTGGCGCCGTGGCGGGCGGTCCGTCGCATCCCGCGCTCGGAACGGCGCATGGGTGCAAGTGTGGGGGCGCGTATACAGACGGGCGGCCTTGGGTGGGTAGTTCCCTTGAGGCGCGTTGTGCTGTGAAGGGCGGGGTTTCGCACGAATCAGGGGCATATGCGCTGGGCAGTGATCATGCATAGCCTTCATCAAGAGGGGGGTCACATGGCCGCGAGGCCGCTCGTCGCGAGGCAGCCCAATGAAAGGTTGCAAGCACTCATCCAGGAGGCCGCGTGCTCGAACGCCGGGCTCGCGCGCCGCGTGAACATCTGCGGCGCCGAGCACGGGCTGGACCTGCGATACGACAAGACCTCGGTCGCGCGGTGGCTGCGCGGCCAGCAGCCGCGCGGTCGTGCGCCGGGCATCATCGCCGAGGCGCTGGGCCGCAAGCTGGGGCGCACGGTCACCATCGACGAGATCGGCATGGCCAACGGCAAGAACCTCGCCTCGGGGGTGGGGCTCCAGTTCGCGCCCACGGTCCTCGGCGCGGTGGAACAGGTCTGCGAGCTGTGGCGCAGCGACGTGGGGCGCAGGGACTTCCTGTCCGGTTCGACCGTCGCGGCCTCCGCGCTCGTCGAGCCCAGCAGGGACTGGCTGATCACCGCGCCCGACAACCAGGTCGCCCGGTCCTCGGGCGCCCGGGTGGGCACTTCCGACGTGGAGGCCGTACGCGCCATGACCGAGGCGCTCTCGGAGCTGGACCACCGCTACGGCAGCGGCCACATCCGGCCCGTGGTGGTGCACTACCTCAACAGTGTGGTCTCCGGGCTGCTCGCGGGCTCCTACCGTGAACCGGTGGGGCGCGGGCTGTTCGCCGCTGTGGCCCGGCTCACCGAACTCGCCGGGTACATGGCGGTGGACACCGGCCAGCACGGTCTCGCGCAGCGCTACTACATCCAGTCCCTGCGGCTGGCGCAGGCCGCCGGGGACCGCGCGTACGGGGGCTATGTGCTCGCCGCGAGCATGAGCCACCTGGCCGCTTCGCTGGGGAACCCGCGCGAGATCGCGCAGTTGGCCCGCGCGGCACAGGAGGGCGCGCGGGGGCAGGTCACGCCCCGCGCGGAGGCGATGTTCCACGCCGCCGAGGCGCGCGGGCACGCGCTGATGGGGGACGCGCGCTCCTGCCAGTCCGCGGCCGGACGGGCGCAGACCGCGATGGAGAGCGCGGACGCCGGTGCGGGCGCGGGCGACGACCCGCCCTGGATCGCGCACTTCGACCGCGCGTACCTCGCGGACGAACTCGCGCACTGTCACCGCGACCTGGGCCAGGCCGAGAGCGCGGCGGCGTGCGCGGAAGAGGCGATCGCCGGTCACCCCGAGGGGCGCGCCAGGCGGCGCGCGATCGGCCTGTTCCTGCTGGCGAGCGCCCAGGTCCAGCAGCGCGAGATCGAACGCGCCTGCCATACGGGCACGCAGGCCACCGAGTTGCTGCGCGGGCTGCGTTCGGACCGGGGAGCGGAGTATCTGGACGACTTCCGTCAGCGGCTGGAGCCCTACGGCGAGGAGTCGGTGGTGCGAGAGTTCTCCGAGCGATTGGAGATGGCAGCGGTGGCGTGAGAGCCACATGCCCGGGGAGGAGGGATAGGAGTGTTTTACCCCCTTCATCCCGACATGAGGCGAAGGAAGGGTGTCCGCACCCTGGGGGCGTAGTCGCACCTCAGCGCGAACCGGTAGCGTGACCCGACGATTCCGCCAGCCATGCAACGAGGAGTCTCGGTGACAACGCACAACGGACGCGGACAGGACGGGACTTCCGGCGTGCCCGGAGATCCGCTGCCCGCGGACACGACCCCCCGCGAAGGGATCGTGCTGCCGGCGAACGGGGAACCGTGGACTCCTCAGCAACAGCGTCAGGTCCAGGCAGCACGCACCCAGGTCCAGCCGCCGGCCGGCCAGCCATGGGGCCGGCCCTGGGGGCCGGGCTCCGAGGCATCGGGGTCGGACTCCGGGGGGCCGGGGCCGGCATTCTCGACTTCGGGGCCGGACTTCGGCTGGGGGCCGGGCTTCGAGTCCCAAGGGTCGGACTTCCCCTCCCAGGGGCCGGACTTCGGGAGCGTGGCAGCGGGTGAGTCCGGTACGCACGGCCCCGCCACCTCGATGCCGCTTCCCCCGGAGGGCGCCCCCGCGCCGCCGCCCATGCCCCCGGCACACCCCCCCTCTCCGACCACGGGCCCCGGCGCGTGGCCCGGTGACGGCGCCCGCGCCCTGCCGCAGCCCGACGCGGGCCAGACCCTGCCCCAGTCCCGCCGGGGGCGCCACGGCAGGCCGCAGCCGGCCGACACGAGCGCGCCGCTGCCGCCCGGAGCCGAGTCGTACGGCCAGGGGTCCGGAGCCGGCTCGTACGGCCGGCAGGCCGCTGCGGGCTCCTACGGCCAGCAGGCGGGCGGCGACCTCTACGGACAGCAGCCCGCTTCCGACGCGTACGGCCGGCAGGCCGGTGCGGGCCCCGATACTCACGGTCAGCCGCAGGCCGGGGAGGGCCCCCGCGCGCGGCACTCGCTGCCGCCGACCGACGCTCCCGTCGCGCTCTCCTCGCACCCCTTCGCGCCGCCCCAGCCCGCGCTGCCGCCCGAGCAGTCCGGTGGCGGGGATTCCGAGGCCACCCAGTTCATCCCGCCGATCCCCGGTACCGGTCCCCAGGACATGGGGTATGGACAGGCGCTGACCGGCTCCGAGGACGGCACCCAGCTGCTCCCTCCCGTGTCCGCGGCCCCTCCGGGGCCGGGCAGCCCCGACAGCGAGGCCACGCAGTACATAGCCCCTGTCGTGGACACCCCGCAGGGCCTCTACGGGGGCCAGGGCGGCGACTCGGAGGCGACGCAGATGATGCCCGCCCCCGTGCCCGCCGAGGGCGCGGAGGCGCCGCAGGGCCCTCCTGGCGGCTCCGCCGGCCCCCAGCCGCCCCGTGCGCATCAGCCACCCCGCGCACCGCAGCCGCAGCCCCGGCCGCAATCCCAACCGCAGCCCCCGTCCCAGCCCCAGCCCCAGCCGGGCACCCGGCAGCCGCTTCCCGAGTTCGAGAACCTCTTCAGGGCCGAGCCCTCGGGGCCCTCAGCCCCGGGCCCGCGCGCCGGGCACGGGGCCCAGGACGAGGCGGGGGCGACCCAGCACCTGCCGCTCATCGACCCCGGCGAGGCCCCGCAGCCGCGCCGGGCAGGCCACCAGGGGCCCGGCCGGCCCGAGCCCCAGGGGCGGGCCGCACGGCGCACCGCGCAGCGCGGGCGGCGCGGTACCGTACCGCCCGCCCTGCTGATCGGCGGCGGCCTCGCGGCGGTGGCCGTCATCGGCCTGCTGGTGGGGCTCACGCTCTCGGGCGGCGAGGACGGCGAGAAGAGCGCGAAGGCCGAGGGCCAGGCGGCCTCCAGCAGCCCCGCCGGGCAGGAGAGCCCCAAGGCGCCCGACCCCGCCGAGGAGCAGGCCAAGAGGCTGGACGCGCTGCTGGGCGACAGCAACAACAGCCGCTCGGCCGTGGTCCGTTCCGTCGAGCGCATCAAGTCCTGCAAGGCACTGGGTAAAGCGGCGTCCGATCTGCGCGCCGCGGCCAAGCAGCGCAACGGTCTGGTCACCCGGCTCGCCCAGCTGAAGACCGACAAGATTCCCGGCAGCGCGCAGCTGAACGCCTCGCTCAAGAGCGCCTGGAAGTCCTCCGCCGCCGCCGACAACCACTACGCGGCGTGGGCGGGCCAGGCCGCGGGCAAGAAGGGCTGCCACAAGGGCACGGCCCGGCAGACCTCGCGGACCGCCGCCGGTAACCGTGCGAGCGGCACCGCGACGGCCGCCAAGAAGAAGGCGGCGGCGCTGTGGAACCCGACGGCGAAGAAGTACGGGCTCACCGCCCGGCAGTTCGGCGAGCTGTGAGCGGACGGTGAGCGAGGGGCTGCCCCGTATGCGTGGCGTTTCGCTCCCCGCGCGCGGCGGATCGCTCTTCGCGCGCATGGCGTCGCTCTCCGTGTCCGGCGGGCCGTTCCGTGTGCGGGAGGCGCCGCACAAACCCCGTCCATGCGGAACGTATGGTCGATGACCATGCAGCAAGCTTCCGCGAACTCTTCCCGACGTGGCCGCCGTTCCACCACCATGGGCGGCATGCCTGTCAATGACGTGCCCTGGTGGCGCTGGCGCAGCAACGTGCGCTCGGCGCTGCACATGCTCTCCGACCCGGCCTTCCAGCAGGAGTGCTGGCTGGCGGGGCGCGCCGGATACGGCGATGTGACCGACGCGGTGTACCGCCTCGTCGAGGACACCTGGCTGGACAACTGGTCGGCGGAGAAATACGTCGGAACGATCTTCCGGGACGCGGAGGAGGCCGCGCTCGTGGACGCCGCCGTGCTGCGGGTGCTGCGGATCATGCACCAGGTGGGCGCGGACGCCCCGGTCGCCTCGTACATGGAGCACCAGGCGTGGCCGGAGGCCGTACAGGCGGCCCGGGACGCGCATGTGCGGCTGGCCACGAACGACGGTGAGGACCCGGAGGAGCCGCCCCGCTCGCTGGACGTACTGGCGATCATGCTGCGGACGGTGTGAAAGCCGGCGTGGGCGGGCCGCGCGGGGCGCGGCGGGCCGTTGACCGCGTCACGGAGTGTCGGCGGACCGCCTGCCGACGGTCACGGACCGCGGGCAGGCGGTGTGCCCTGGGGCATCGCACGTGATGTGCCAGTCTTGAGGCCATGAGCCAGTCGCCTCCCCCGCCCACCGCTGCCCCGGTCCCGGATACGGGCCACTCGGATACGGATACGGACAAGGAGCAGTCGGGACAGTTCGTCCTCACCCTCTCGTGCCCGGACAATCAGGGCATTGTGCACGCCGTCTCCAGCTACCTGTTCATGACCGGCTGCAACATCGAGGACAGCCAGCAGTTCGGCGACCGCGACACCGGGCTCTTCTTCATGCGGGTGCACTTCACGGGCGGCATCACGGTCGAGAAGCTGCGGGCCAGCTTCTCCGCCGTCGGAGAGTCCTTCCGGATGGACTGGCAGATCCACCGGGCCGAGGAGAAGATGCGCCTCATCCTGATGGTGAGCAAGTACGGCCACTGCCTGAACGACCTGCTCTTCCGCTCCAGGATCGGCGCGCTCCCCGTCGAGATCGCGGCCGTGGTCTCCAACCACACCGACTTCGCCGAACTGGTCTCCTCCTACGGCATCCCCTTCCACCACATCCCCGTGACGAAGGACACCAAGCCGCAGGCGGAGGAGCGGCTCCTGCGCCTGGTCGAGGAGGAGCACGTGGAACTCGTCGTCCTGGCCCGCTACATGCAGGTGCTCTCCGACCATCTGTGCAAGAGCCTGTCGGGGCGGATCATCAATATCCACCACTCCTTCCTGCCGAGCTTCAAGGGCGCGAAGCCGTACCACCAGGCGCACGCGCGCGGCGTCAAGCTGATCGGCGCCACCGCGCACTATGTGACGGCCGACCTCGACGAGGGCCCGATCATCGAGCAGGAGGTCGAGCGGGTGGGCCACGAGGTCACCCCCGAGCAGCTCGTGGCCGTGGGACGCGATGTGGAGTGCCAGGCGCTGGCCCGCGCCGTGAAGTGGCACAGCGAGCACCGGGTGCTGCTCAACGGCCGCCGCACGGTCGTCTTCGCCTAGCCCCCTCCCTGCTCAGCCCCTCCCTGCCCAGCCTCCCCGCTTGGCCCTCCCCGCCCGGCCCCGACTTCGTCGAGGCCGGTGAGTACGGAGAGGCCGGGTGCCGCACCGGAGCGGAGTCCTCCGGTGCGGGCGCCTACAGCCGGGAGAGCGAGGCCACGGCGAACAGCACGTCGCGGATCGCCTCCCGGTCGCCGTCCTGCCCCGCGGCGGCCTCCAGCGGCGGGACGTGTCCGGCCGCGAGCTGGCAGAACTCCAGCCCGTCCATGGCGACATGGGCCACCTTGCCCTCGGGGGACGCACCGGCGCCGGGTGAGTCCAGCGGGATGTACCAGTCGCCACCGCCCCTCCCCTCGACCTCCAGGTGCAGCGTCCGGCCGGGAGCGCCCGCCGGGCCCAGCCTGCGGGGCGGCGGCGCCAGGCCCGTCCGTCTGCGCACGGCGATCGTGCCCGGCAACTGGCGTGCCGCGAGATCGACGAGCAGGTTCAGATGCTCGGGGCCCGGTGGCCCGTACGGGTAGTCCACCGCGCCGGCGATGTCCTCGGCGTGCATCCAGCATTCGAAGGCGCGGTCCAAGAACGCGTCGTGCAGGGGGAGGGCGAAGTCTCCGTAGGAGATCGGCCGCGCGGCGAACGGTCCGGAGCGGGTGAACGGTCCGGAGCGGGCGGAGGCGTCCGGGTCCCTGGGGCCGGGGCTCGCGCGGATGCCCGGTGGTGTGAACGTGCCGGGGTTCGTGAACGTGCCCGGAGGCGTGAACGGTTCTGGGCCGTCTCCGCCCTCGGCGTCGGCCGCGAAGGAGACATGGCGGATCATCGCGTGACTCTGGGCGCGCCACGGCTCGCGCGCGGCGGGCGTGTGATGCGCGGTGTCGAGGGCCCAGAACACCTCCGTACGCGCCATCGGCCCCGGCCCCGGCCCGGCCTCGACGGAGGCGGCGCCGGACAGCAGCGGATCGGGCAGGCCGAGGGCGGTGGCGACCAGACCGTCCACCGCGAGGAGGTGGCCGATGACCCCCGCGACGGTGGTCTCGCGCCCGGCCTCCCGTTCCCCGTCGAACCAGCGCAGCCGCACCGGCGCGCGCCACTCCTCGTCCGCCATGTCGCGCAGCAGGGCATCCAGACGCGCGGTCTCGGCGTCGTACGGCGCGGCCCATCCGGGGACCGGGATCCGGGCCGGGCGCCGGCCCAGGCAGCCCTCCAGGACGCGGGAGCGGAGCATCGGGTCGAGGTCCAGGCTGTCCTCGGCGTGCAGCAGCCCGACCGCGTCGCGCAGCCGCAGGGCCTCATCGGCACAGGACGCGCAGTCGGTGAGGTGGGCCTCGACGGCCGTGGTCTCCTCGGCGGAGCAGGCGGCCAGCGCCCACGCGCCGAGCAGGGATTTGAGCACTTTGTGGTCGAATCCTCCGGCTCTCTTGCCGGAGCCGGAGCCAGGGCCAGAACCGGAACCGGAGGCTCGGGGGCCGGGGTGCGGGGAGGCTCGCCGGCCGGGGTGGTCCGGTGGACCGGGGGCTTGCGGGCCGCTCATCGCCACTGCTCCGCACCGGGCGGGGACATGGCCGGCCGGATCATGGCCGCGGACAGCAACTGGAGCCCCAGTCGCAGCCGTCGCCGGGCCTCGTCCTCGGTGACGCCCAGGTGGCGGGCCGTCTGGCGGTAGTCCCGCCGCTCGAAATACGCCAGTTCCAGCGCGGCGCGTAACGAGGCGGGCATGGACGTGACGATGTAGTCGGCGCGTGCCGCGGTAGCCGCGGCACGGACCTGCTCCTCGACCCGCTCGGCCTGCTCGGGGGAGTAGGGCCCGGCGCCGCGCTGCTGACGGCGCAGCTTGCCGGTGGCTATCCGCTGGGTGAGGGCGGCGATCCACGCGCGCATGGGGCCCTCGCGGGGGTCGAAGGTGTGCGGGTTCTCCCAGATGTGGGCGAAGACCTCACGGGTGGCGCGGTCGGCGGCCTCCTCGTCGTCCAGCACGCGGTACGCGAGGCTGTGGACGAGCGAGGCGAAACGGTCGTACAGCTCGCCCAGCGCAGCCGCCTCACCGCGCGCGAGGCGCTGCTGCATCTTCCGGTCCCAGCGCGGTGGTGTGTCATTCGCCATGGTGGCTCCCAGCCGTCGGCGCCGCCGTTCCGCTTCCAGCGGCTTCGCTTACACCCTCGGTACGTCCGTCTCGCTCGGTCACGCCTGTCGACTTCTCGAATGTAGTGCGGGCCACCGACAGCACACGCCCCTTTGCGGCAATGTGCGCCCCGGAGCAATAGCGGACAGTGGTGTTTCCGTCACGTAGAGCATGAGGCGCGCGGGAGGAGAGGGGCGTGAGGTGCCGAAGCTGCCGAGAGTTATGCGGGCGTGACCACAAGTTGCCGGAGGTAAGACCCGGGAAGGACATAGGGTCGTACGAGGGAGCCAGTTTCGGCGGGGGTCGGCCGGGCAGCCGAGTGCTGTAGGCGATCGACGAAGGGGGTGCGGGGAGTGTCGTTGAAGGTGCTGGAGGAGGAGCGCGGCGAATGGGCCGTGCTCCGGGTCTCCGGCGAACTTGACCTGGTCACCTCGCCCGCGGTGCGGCAGCACGTTCACGACGCCGTGGCCGACGGGCGGCGGAGCCTGGTGCTCGACCTGTCCGACGTCCTCTTCTGCGACTCCAGTGGCGTGGGTGTCCTGATCGCCTCGCGCCGGCTGATGCGCTCTTGCGCGGGCCGCCTGCGGCTGATCCTCCCCGCACAGGGCGCGGTGGACGGCTCCCACGTCAACCGGGTGCTGGCCGCGCTGGGCGTGCGCCGGCTCTTCGACTGCTACCCGGACCTGGACGCGGCGACGGCGGCCAGGGCGGCGACCGGACCGCTGACGGCCTGACGGCTCCGTGAGGCTGATGGCTGATGGCCTGACGGGAGCCGCGCGGTGTCAGGAAAAGCGTTCCCGCAGCCTGTACTTGAGGACCTTGCGCAGCGCGTCGTTGCGCGGCAGCGCGCTCACCACCTCCAGCTGTTCGGGCAGCTTGTGGGCGGCCAGGCCCTCGCCCCGCAGATAGGCGGTCAGCTCCGCGAGGGTCACCGGGGGTGCGCCGCCGGGCTGTTCGATCACCGCGCACACCCTCTCCCCGCGCTCCCGGTCGGGCAGTCCGATCACCGCGGCGTCGCCGACGGCCGGATGCTCGTAGAGAAGTTGCTCGACTTCCTTGGCCGAGATGTTCTCACCCTTGCGGATGATGATGTCCTTGGTGCGGCCGGTGAGCACCAGATGCCCGCTCGTCAGGAGGCGCCCCACGTCTCCGGTGCGCAAGAAGCCGTCCTGGTCGAACGCCCCTGCTGTCTGCGCCGCGTCCAGGTAGCCCTGGCACACGGCCTCGCCGCGCAGCCTGACCTCGCCTTCCGTATCCGGCGGCAGCGGCGTGCCGTCGGGGGCGGTCACGCGTATCTCCATCGCCTCGGGCGGGCGGCCCTCCGTGGTGGCCAGGTGCTCGGGTGTGTCGTCCGGGGAGCCCATCGTGATCATGGGGGCTTCGGTCATGCCGTAGCCGTGGGCGAGCTCGCAGCCCATCTCTGTGACGACCTCGTGGTACAGCTCGGCGGGTTTGGGCGCGCCGCCGCCGGTGAGCAGTCGGAGGGTGGGGATCAGCCTGCGGCCGGGCTGTTTGCGCTGTTCGGCCAGGAACATCGAGTAGAACGCCGTGGAGCCGCCCGCCGTCGTCACGCCGTGCCGCCGGTAGGCATCCAGTGCGCCGGGCAGCGCGAACTTCTCGAAGAGGACGGCCGGGAAGCCGTACAGCAGCAGCATCACCAGGTAGTCGGGGCCGCCGATGTGCGCGTAGGGGAAGGCGATGGAGCCGACGTCGTCGGGGCGCAGCCGCAGCGCGTGCGCCAGGCAGGAGCCGCCCGCGATGAGGCTGCGGTCGGTGTGCCGCACGCCGCGCGGGGCGGAGGTCGTCCCGGAGGTCCAGTAGATCCACCGCACTTCGGCCCCGTCCGCGGGCGCGGGCACCGGGGGCAGGGCGGCGGACGGTGCTTCGCGGGAGCTGTCGGTGGGGGCTTCCCGCAGGCTGTCGGCCGGGGCTTCCGGGAGGCTGTCGTAGGCGGTCAGCAGGCGGGGTGCCAGGCTGTGTCCGGCGGCGAGGCGGGCGGCCATCGCGCCGTAGTCGAAGCCCCGCCAGTGCCCGGGGTGCACGTAGTGGGAGGCCCCGGTGGCGCGCAGGGCGAGCGCGACCTCCCGGTCCCGGTGGACGGGGATGAGGGGCGTCTGCCGTACGCCCAGCCGGGCCAGGGCCAGGGAGAGCACCACGGTCTCGATGCGGGTGGGCAGCTGCCAGGCGACGGTGCACCCGGGGCGTACGCGCCGCTCGTACAGCCCGGCGGCCGTGCGCTCGGCGCGCTCCCGCAGCTGTCCGAAGGTGAGCGAGCTGTCCTGGTCGGGGGTCTCGCCCGCCTGGATCAGCGCGGTGGTGTCCGGACTGCGGGCGGCCCGGCGGGCGACCAGTTCCCACAGGGTGTGCGAGGCGTCGAGTGCGTGCGCGGTACCGGACATGCGGTCCTCCCAAGCTGACGCGCCGTCAGATCGTGCGGGAAGCGTAGGCGGCGATGCCTTGTCGGTCCAGGGCCCGCGGGCTAGCCTCGACCTGACGGGTCATCAGAAATGGGTGAGGGGACAGAAGGTGACCGAGGTGACCGACCTACCGCGCATCATCAGCGTCGACGATCATGTGATCGAGCCCGCACACCTCTTCGAGACCTGGCTGCCGAAGAAATTCCGCGACCGCGGCCCGCAGCCGCTCACAGCCGGTATCGGCGAGCTGCGGTACACCGGCGGCAAGTACCGGATCACCATGGACCCCGAAGGGCCGCCGACCGACTGGTGGATCTACGAGGACCTGAAGTTCCCGTACAAGCGCAACATCGCCGCCGTCGGCTTCGACCGCGACGAGATGACCCTGGAGGGCATCACCCGCGCCGAGATGCGCCGGGGCTGCTGGGACCCGAAGGAACGCCTGCGGGACATGGACGCCAATCACGTCGAGGGCTCGCTCTGCTTCCCCACCTTCCCCCGCTTCTGCGGCCAGACCTTCGCCGAGGCGCACGACAAGGAGGTCGCGCTCGCCTGCGTGCGCGCCTACAACGACTGGATGGTCGAGGAATGGTGCGGGGACAGCGGAGGACGGCTCATCCCGCTGTGCCTGATCCCGCTGTGGGACATCGGCCTGGCAGTGGCCGAGATCCGCCGCAACGCCGCGCGCGGGGTACGCGCCGTGACCTTCAGCGAGATCCCCACCCACCTGGGACTGCCCAGCATCCACTCCGGATACTGGGACCCCTTCTTCGCCGCGTGCGAGGAGACCGGCACCGTCGTCAACATGCACATCGGGTCCTCGTCCCAGATGCCCGCCGCCTCCCCCGACGCTCCGCCCGCCGTGCAGGCCACGCTCTCCTTCAACAACGCGATGGCCTCGATGACGGACTTCCTCTTCAGCGGCGTCCTGGTCAGGTTCCCCCGCCTCAAACTCGCCTACAGCGAGGGCCAGATGGGCTGGATCCCCTACGCGCTGGAGCGCGCCGACGACGTGTGGGAGGAGCACCGCGCCTGGGGCGGCGTCCGCGACCTGATCCCCGAACCGCCCTCCACGTACTACTACCGGCAGATCTTCTGCTGCTTCTTCCGCGACCGGCACGGGGTGACCGCACTGGATGTGATCGGCCGCGACAACGCCACGTTCGAGACCGACTACCCCCACGTCGACTCCACCTTTCCGCACACGAAAGAGGTGGCCCTGGAGCATATGAAGGGGCTCGACGAGGAGACCGTCTACAAGCTGATGCGCGGAAACGCCATCCGGATGCTGGGTCTGGACCTGGTCTGATGCGCCCCGGTCGCCCGCGCTCCCGCTGCCCGCGCTCCAGTTACCCGTGCTCCTGCTGCCCGTGCTCCTGCTGCCCGTGCTCCTGTTCCGCTCCCCGGGAGGGCGGCTGCCTCTGTTCCGGTTCCGGTTCCCGGGAGGGCGGCTGATGGATCTCGCGTACTCGGCCGAGGAGGAGGACTTCCGGGCGCGGCTGCGCGCCTGGCTCGCCGAGGTCCTGCCGAAACTGCCGCCGCGCCCCGACCCGTTGGACTGGCCGGCCCGGCGGGCCCACGACATGAGCTGGCAGCGCGCGCTCTACGACGCCGGATACGCGGGACTGCACTGGCCGGCGGAAGCGGGCGGCCGGGGCGCGACTCCCACCCAGCACCTGATCTTCCTGGAGGAGACCGAGGCGGCCGGCGCGCCCTACGTCGGCGCGGGCTTCGTCGGGCTGCTGCACGCCGGGCCGACCATCGCCGCCGAGGGCACACCGGAGCAGTGCGAGCGCTGGCTGCCGCCCATCCTGCGCGGCGAACAAGTGTGGTGCCAGGGCTTCTCCGAACCGGATGCCGGCTCGGACCTGGCCGCGCTGCGCACCCGGGCGGTGCGCGACGGCGACGACTACGTGGTGACCGGCGCCAAGATCTGGACCTCGCACGCCGAGGTGGCCGACTGGTGCGAGCTGCTGGTGCGCACCGACCCGGGAGCGCCCAGGCACCGGGGCATCACCTGGCTGGCCATGCCGATGGACGCGCCGGGCATCACCGTACGGCCGCTGCGCACGCTGGCCGGGTCCACGGAGTTCGCCGAGGTCTTCCTCGACGAGGTGCGCGTGCCGGTGCGCAACAGGGTGGGCGCGGAGAACGACGGCTGGCGCGTCACCATGGTCACGCTCTCCTACGAGCGGGGGACCGCCTTCGTCGGCGAGGTCGTCGCCTGCCGCCGCACCCTGCGGCTGCTCGCCCGCCGGGCCCGGGAGAACGGCCGCTGGGACGACCCGGCCGTACGCCGTGAACTCGGCCGCCTGAACGCCGTCTTCACCGCGCTGTGGCGGCTCACCCAGTGGAACGTCAGCGAGGCCGAGCACTCCTTGCGCCGGGGCGGGACGAGCGTGCCGGGCCTGGGCGGTTCGGTCTTCAAGCTGCGCTACTCGCACGCGCGCCAGGAGCTGTACGAGGCGGCGGCCCAAGTCCTCGGCCCCCAGGCGCTGGACCTCGACGAGGAGTGGACCCGAGGACGGCTCTCCTCGCTCTCCTACACGATCGCCGCCGGAACCTCGCAGATCCAGCGGAACATCGTCGCGGAGCGCATCCTCGGCCTGCCGAAGGGGCGGTGAGACGGCACATGGACTTCCGCCTGACGGAGGACCAGGAGGCGCTGCGGCGCGGCATGCGCGACCTGCTGACGGCACGCTTCGACGCGTCCGTCCTGCACCGCACGGCGGCGGGCACGGGTGCGGCCACGGATGCGGGCACGCGTACCGATGCGGGCACGCGTACGAGGGTGGATGCGGATGCGGGGCCCGGCGACGCGGCTTCCGGCGGTGGAGGGCTGCTTCGCGGTTCGGGTCCCGGCGGTGCGGCAGCGCTCGACAGGGCGCTGTGGCGGGAGTTGGGGGCGGCGGGGGTCTTCTCGCTCCGGATACCCGAGGATTCCGGCGGCGCCGGGCTGGGCCTGCCCGAGGCGGTGCTCCTCTTCGAGGAGGCGGGAGCCGCACTGCTGCCGGGGCCGCTGGCCGCGAGCCACCTGGCCGCGGGGCTCGTGCCGGGCGCGGCTGACGGGACGGCGATCGTCACCGCCGTGGACCTGGTGGAGCGCGGACCGGTCGAACACCTGGACTCGGCGGAGACCGTGCTGGTGCTCGGCGACACCGTGGGGACGACGGCCCCGGAGGCGCTCGCCGCCGAGCCCGTGCGCTCCCTCGACCCCCTCTCGCCGCTGCACCGGGTGCGGCAGCCGCCGGATGCCGGAGGGGGGCCGCTGGGCGCGGGCGGGCGGCCGGAGCCGCTGGAGGCCGATCCGGCGGTGCTGCGCCGCCGGGCGGCCCTGCTCACCGCCGCTCAGCAACTCGGCAGCGCGGGCCGCACGCTCGCCTTGGCGGTCGGACACGCGCGGCGGCGCGAGCAGTTCGGGCAGCCGATCGGCGCGTTCCAGGCGGTGAAGCACCTGTGCGCTGAAATGCTGGTCCGCTCGGAAACAGCCAGAAGTATGGTTTACGCTGCCGCGGTCACAGAAGATTACGGTGATATCCGCGCCGCCAAACTCCTCGCCGACGACGCCGCCGTGCAGAACGCCCGCGACTGCCTACAGGTGCACGGCGGGATGGGCTTCACATGGGAAGCGGAGGTTCATCTCCATGTGAAACGAGCGTGGCTGCGCGCAGGGCAGTGGGTAACTGCTGTGACTGCTGAGGAGGAATTGGCGACAGTGCTCTAACGCCCCTTCCGCGAAGGACATCCGAATTCATCCGGGAATTCGAGGTTGCTGACTACGCTGCGTTGATCTCGCGTTGTGTCCGCAGCGTGACCAGTGCGAGCGGTTGCAGACATTCCGCTCCGGTACGCTCCTGCGGGTGCGAGTACCGCGATTTCTCCGCGCCGGACGCGGGAGGCGGCCAGTGGCGAGAGGTGACAGCCCCGTTGACCAAGAAACAAAGGGTGTCCAGCGGATCGGGGCAGCCTTGTCGGTGTCGTTCGACTTCCCGCGATCGGCGTCGCACAGTATGCGCTCCCTCTACTCCTTTGCGCCGGAATATGACTGAAGCGCTTGTTGCGATCACTATGAGTCAACCATGCTGTTCCTTGCCGGAGTCACAATCCGTGACTCCGGGGAGACGCGAGGCGATGTGTCCGCCGGTTCGGATGGTGTGAGCGGTGCAGGTGCTTCTGGAGCAATTGGAGATCGGGCCCGACCCGGCGGAGGTGGGCCGCGCCCGGAGGTGGGCGAGGTCCCGGCTCGCGGGTGCCGGAGTGGACGCGGACGAGTCACTTGCCGAGACCCTGCTGCTGCTGATCTCGGAACTCGTCACCAACGCGGTGGTGCACACAGGTTGTCCGGCCGTGCTCTGCATGCTGCTGCCGACCCAGCGCGCCGGCACGGACGCCCGCGATGCCGTGGGCTCCGTACGGGTCGAGGTCGCCGACACCAGCACCCGCACCCCGCACCGCCGCCAGGCGGAGGGTGGGGACACCAACGGCAGGGGGCTGGAGCTGGTTTGCGGACTGGCGGACCGCTGGGGCTGGGAACGCGAGCCGGGCGGCAAGCGGGTGTGGTGCGAACTGGACACCGCCCGTCCCGCGCTGGGCGGCGACTTCGCCCGAGGCAACCGCCGGAGCCTCCTCCCGGAAGGCGGACGGGAGTCCGGGCCCGGGTTCGGATCCGATCGCTCGCACGTGGCCGGGGTGCTCACTTCGCCGCTGTGGCTCGGCGCGTTCGGCTGAGCGCGCGCCGGTACAAACAGGACTATTTTCCCAAAGTCCAGACCAGCTGTTGACGTCTCGTGTCTGTTTGATCACTCTTGGGTGGAGCGATTCGTTGTGAGGGGACGGCGAGGAACATGAGGTTCCTCGGCGAGTGCGGGTCGCGGTCCGGCGGTTCAGCCCCTTCGGGGGGGGGTGGGGCCTGAGCGTCGGAGTCGGGTGGCGGTCCGCTGTGCCGTGCTCGGGGCGCGCATACGCGCGCCGCCACCCGACTTGATCCCGCGGCCGGTGCCCCCAGGTCCGTCCGCGTCCGTGCCCCCGCCGCCCGCGCCCGTTGACCCGGCCCGGACCAGCGGCCGTCATCCAGCCACCCAGCCGTCCGGTCGGCCGGTCCGTCAGTCGGCCCGCCCGGGGCCACGGCACTGCGCGTCACGGCACCGCGCATCACAGTACTGCGACGGGTGCCACCGGGGCGCCCGTTCCGCCCGTGAACGGCTCCGGCTGGGCCGTCAGAAGGAAGGTGTGGCGGCCCTCCCCGGCGCAGGCTTCGGAGAGTTCCTCCAGGTTCCAGTTCTGGCCCTGGCGCATGCCCATCTCGACCAGGTGGAGGGCGTGTACCGGCATCCACAGGTTCTCGATCTCGGGCGGGAAGACCTCGAAGGTGAGGGTGTCGTTGGCGACCGCCGCCACATCGCGGGCGTGGAACCACTCCGGGGTGCGAAGCGAGAGGCCCGGCGAGGGGAAAGCATAGGCGTTCTTGTCGCCCTGGAGGTAGTGCCGTAGCTGACCGGTGCGGATGAGCACCGCGTCCCCCGGGGCGACGCGGGACCCCGCGAACTCCTCGGCCGCCGCCAGATCTTCGGGCGTCACCACGTGCCCGCCCGCCAGTCTCTCCTCGCCCCGGGCGCGGGCGACATCGAGGAGGATGCCGCGGGTGACCAGCGGCCGGCCCTTCTGGATGCCGGCGAACGCCGCACCGGCATGGGCGGTGACGGTGTCGGCGGGGCGCCCGTTGTAGAGCTTCCCCGAGTGGGAGACGTGGGCCAGCCCGTCCCAGTGGGTGCCCGCCTGGAGGCCCATGGTGACGACATCATCGCTGGTGGCCACCGTGCCGGGCCCGAACATCTCCAAGTTGAGCGCGACCATGGTGCGCAGCGGATTGACCCGGCCGGGGATCATGCCCGTCTGCACGCCGTCCTGCTGGAGAGGCAGCGCCAGGGCGATGGTACGGCCGGTGCGCACGGTGGCCACGGCGGCGCGCACCGTGTGGTCCGTGACCAAGTTCAGGGTGCCCGCCTCGTCGTCCGCCCCCCAGCGGCCCCAGTTGTTCACGCGCTTGGCGATCTCGACGAACTCGGGACACTCCGCCGGCTGCGTCATCGGTTCCTCCCCTGACTGCATGTGACCGCGCGACCGACTGTGCGTCGGTACGGGTCTTGTGTTCACGCGGTGCCTGCTCAAGAATCTAACGGTCCGTCAGAAAACGCGGGAAGGGGCGCGACGTGGGGAACTTCTTGGCCGGCAAAGTGGTCGCTGTCACGGGCGCCGGACGCGGCATCGGCCGTGCGGTGGCGCTGGCCTGCGCCGCTCAGGGTGCGAAGGTCGTCGTCAACGACTACGGCGTGCCCATCGAAGGCGGCACCCCTCAGAGCGAGGTCGCCGGGGCCGTGGTCAAGGAGATCCTCGCGGCGGGCGGCGAGGCCGTGGCGGTCGCGGACGACGTCTCGACCATGGAGGGCGGCCGACGCGTCGTGGACACCGCGCTGTCCCACTACGGGCGCCTCGATGGTGCGGTGTGCGTCGCCGGGATCCTCCGCGAACGCATGCTCTTCAACATGAGCGAGGAGGAGTGGGACCCCGTCATCGCCACCCACCTCAAGGGCACCTTCACCCTCTTCCGTGCCGCATCCGCCGTCATGCGCGAGCAGCGGAGCGGCACCCTGATCGGGTTCACCAGCGGCAACCATCAAGGCTCCGTCTCCCAGGCCAACTACTCGGCGGCCAAGGGCGGCATCATCTCCCTCGTCCGCAGCGCGGCCCTGGGCCTGCACAAGTACGGCGTCACCGCCAACGCGGTCGCCCCCGTGGCCCGCACCCGCATGTCGGCGAACGTCCCCACGGAGCTGAAGGAGATCGGCGAACCGGAGGATGTCGCACCGCTGGTCGTCTACCTCCTGAGCGACCGGGCCAGGGAGCAGGAGATCACCGGGCAGGTGTACACGGTGGCCGGCCCCAAGATCGCCGTGTGGGCCCAGCCACGCGAACTGCGCGCCGCCTACGCCGACGGGTCCTGGACCCCCGAGCAGATCGCCGACTTCCTGCCCGGCACCGTCGGCACCGACCCCATGCCCATGGTGGAGCGGCTCAAGGAGATGGCCGAGGCCGCCGCCAGAAAGGACCGCCCCAACGCCTGACCCGCCCCGGGGCCCCGCCGGTCCGGCCGCGCCGGCCGGCGGGGAGAGGAGGACGCGTGGACTTCAGCTTCACCCCAGTGGACGACGCATTCCGGGCCGAGGCCCGCGACTGGCTGCGCGCCCACCTCGTCGGGGCGTACGCGCAAGTGGCAGGACAAGGCGGGCCGGGCAGCGAACATGAGGCGAGCGCCGCCCGTCACCGCTGGGAGCGTGAACTCGGCCGCGCAGGCTGGATCGGCATCGGCTGGGACCGTGCCCACGGCTCCTACGGCAACCGCGCCGCCACCCTCACCCAGCAGGTTGTCTGGGCCGAGGAATACGCCCGCGCCGGCGCGCCCGGCCGCGTCGGACACATCGGCGAGAACCTCCTCGCCCCCACGCTCCTCGCCCATGGCACCGACGAGCAGCGCAAACGCTTCCTGCCCGCCATCGCACGCGGCGAGGAGCTGTGGTGCCAGGGCTACAGCGAGCCAGGCGCCGGATCCGACCTCGCGGCAGTGCGCACCGCAGCCGTCCGCGACGGCGGCGGGCCCTACCGGGTCACGGGACAGAAGATCTGGACCTCCCTCGCGCACGAGGCCCACTGGTGCTTCCTGCTCGCCCGCACAGGCGAGGGCACGAGGGGGAAGCGGGGCCTGTCCTTCCTGCTGGTGCCGATGGACCAGCCGGGCCGCATCGAGGTACGGCCGATCCGTCAGATGTCGGGAACGAGCGAGTTCAACGAGGTCTTCTTCGACGGCGCGCTTGCGGAGGAGGACCACCGGGTGGGCGAGGAGGGCGACGGCTGGCGGGTGGCCATGTCCCTCCTCGCCCTGGAGCGCGGCGTGTCCACCCTCGTCCAGCAGATCGGCTTCGCCGCCGAACTGGACCAGGTGCTGCGCCTCGCCTTGCGCACCGGAGCCGTCGAGCGCGACCCCGTGCTCCGCGACCGGCTGGTGCGGGCCTGGGCCGAGCTGCGGACCATGCGCTGGAACGCGCTCAGAACACTGGGCGGCTCCGGGGCCGGGGCCGCCTCGGGTGCGCCCAGTGTGGCCAAGCTGCTGTGGGGCGGCTGGCACCAGCGGCTCGGCGAACTGGCGATGCGGGTGCGCGGGCCCGCAGCCGCCCTGGGCCCGCACGACTGGACGCCGCACCGGCCCTACGAACTCGACGCCCTGCAACGCCTGTTCCTGTTCTCCCGCGCCGACACCGTCTACGGCGGCTCGGACGAAATCCAGCGCGACATCCTCGCCCAGCGGGTACTGGGCCTGCCGAGAGAGGCACGCACGTGACGACGGAAGCGAAGACCTACGCGCACTGGATCGACGGCGCCTGGCACCGGCCCCCGGACGGCCACTACCAGATCACCGACCCCGCCACCGAGCAGCCCGTAGGTCACGCGCCCGAGGGTGGCCCCGAGCAGATCGACGCCGCCGTACGCGCGGCGCGCTCCGCCCAGGAGGAATGGGCAAGGACCGGACCCCAGGAGCGCTCCAGGGCCCTGGAGCGGGTCGCGGACCTGCTCACCGAGCGCGGTCCCGAACTGGTGCCCCTGCTCCAGGCCGAGACCGGCGCCACCCTCAAGGTCGCCCGCGGCATGCAGATACCCACCGCCGCCGACCGCTTCCGCCGCTACGCGCGCGGCGCGCTGGAGCCGGACACGGTGCCGCTCGCGCCTCAGCCCGTCAGGGCCACCGCCCTCGCCCCCGGCGGACTGATAGGCGCGGCGGCCGTGCGCCGCCCCGTTGGTGTGGTCGGGTGCATCACCTCCTACAACTTCCCTGTCGTGAACCTCGCGGGCAAGGTGGCGCCCGCGCTTGCGATGGGCAACGCCGTCGTGTGCAAGCCCGCGCCGCAGGACCCGCTCAGCTGCCTGGAGTTGGGCCCACTTCTCCAGGAAGCCGGGCTGCCGGACGGGCTCTACAACGTCGTCACCGGATCCGGGGCCGCACCGGGCGAGGCCCTGGTCGCGCACCCGGATGTGGACATGATCAGTTTTACGGGCTCCACCTCCGTGGGAAAGAAGATCGCTGAAGTCGCCGGCCGGACGATGAAACGCACCCTCATGGAACTGGGCGGCAAGGGTGCGGCGTTGGTGCTGGACGATGCGGGAGACAGCATCCGCAAAGCAGCACTGGGCTCGGTCGCCTCGACCTGGGCCTTTCACAGCGGCCAGATCTGCACGGCACCGACGCGCGTGCTCGTACACAACTCGCACTACGACGAGTTCGTGACTGCCCTTGCACAGTACGCCGCCGCACTGACACTCGGCGATCCCACAAAAGAGCGAACCGTCGTCGGGCCGCTCATCTCCGCCGCCCAGCGCGACCGCGTCGAGGCGTACATCGACGGGGCCCGCGAGCAAGGAGCCAAGATCCTGGCGGGCGGCACCCGCCCCACCGGGCCCGCCACCGGCTTCTACGTCGCTCCCACGCTGATCGGCGACGTCACACCGGAGATGACCGTCGCCCGCGAGGAGTTGTTCGGCCCCGTCGTGGTCGCCCTCCCGTTCGAGGACGACGACGAAGCCGTACGCCTGGCCAACAGCACCCCCTACGGGCTCTACGACTACGTCTTCAGCGGCGACACGGGACACGCCTGGCGGCTCGCCGGACGGCTGCGCAGCGGCAACGTCGGCATCAACACGGTGCAGCGACACCCCGAGACCCCGTTCGGCGGGTTCAAGGAATCCGGAATCGGCCGCGACGGCGGATCCTTCGGACTGCACGCCTACAGCGAACTCCAGTCCGTCGTCTGGCCCTCGTGACCGAGTGAGACCGAGTGAGACCGAGCGGGACCGAGTGAGTGAGTGGGGAGGGAAGTGCCATGAGAGGCGTCATCCTGGAAGGCGAGCGCCCACAGGTTGTGGACGACCTGGAAGTCCGCGCCCCGGGACCCGGTGAGGTGCTCGTGGGCATACGCGCCGCAGGGCTGTGCCACAGCGACCTGTCGGTGATCGACGGGACGATCCCCTTCCCCCGGCCGGTGGTCCTCGGACACGAGGGAGCCGGGGTGGTCGAGGCGGTCGGCGACGGTGTCGTACACGTCGCGCCCGGGGACCACGTGGCCCTGTCCACCATCGCCAACTGCGGGATGTGCGGGGAGTGCGCGCGGGGCCGGCCGACCATGTGCCGCCGGGCCATCGGCCGCCCCGAACAGCCCTTCTCCCGCGGCGGCAGCCCCCTCTACAACTTCGCCTCCAACTCCGCCTTCGCCGAGCGCACCCTCGTCAAAGCCGTTCAGGCGACCCGGATTCCCGAAGAGATCCCGCTGACCTCGGCCGCGCTCATCGGCTGCGGCGTGCTCACCGGCGTCGGCGCCGTCCTCAACAGGGCCGGGGCCGGGCAGGGCGAGAGCGTCGTGGTGATCGGCGTGGGCGGAATCGGACTCAATGTGATCCAGGGCGCGCGGATCGCGGGGGCCGCGCCGATCGTCGCCGTGGACGCCAACCCCGGCAAGGACGCGATGGCACGGCAGTTCGGGGCGACGCACTTCATCGACGCGTCGGCGGTGGACGACACCGTGGCCGCCGTCAGGGAGATCCTGCCGACCGGTGCTGATCACGTGTTCGAGTGTGTGGGGAATGCCGCGCTCGTACGGCAGGCCGTCGAACTGCTCGACCGGCACGGGCAGGCGGTGCTGCTCGGCATGCCCGCGCCGGATGCCGAGGCGTCGTTCCTGCCCGCGTCGATGTTCCTGGACAAGTCCATCCTGGGCTGCCGTTACGGATCCTCGCGCCCCCCACGGGACATCGCGCTGTACGCGGACCTGTACCGGCAGGGGCGGCTGCTGCTGGACGAACTCGTCACCGAGGTCTATCCGGTGGAAGACTTCGCCAAGGCGGCGCAGGACGCACACCACGGGAGGGTGGCCCGCGGCGTTCTCACCTTCTGAACGCCCGACCGCCGCCCACTGTTCCTACGATCGCACGGCGCCCGGCACCGCTGGGCCCCGGCCCGAAGTGCATGCCACAGGAGACCCTTCCGGCTCCGGCTCCGGCTCCGGCTCCGTCTCCGGTTCCGGTTCCGGTTCCGCGCGGAACGTTCGGCGATACGCGCGCGGGGACACTCCGAGCGCGGCGTGCAGGTGCTGGCGCAAGGAGGCCGCCGTGCCGAAACCGCTGTCCGCGGCGATGCGTTCCACCGGCAGGTCGGTCTCTTCCAGGAGCTGCCGGGCCCGCTCGACGCGCTGCTGGGTCAGCCAGCGCAGCGGTGTGACGCCGGCCTCCTCGCGGAAGCGCCGGGTGAAGGTCCGGATGCTCATGGATTCTTGTGCGGCCAGCTCGCGCAGGGTGATGGGCCGCTCCAGCTGCCGGAGTGCCCAGGCGCGGGCGGCGCCGGTGGAGGCGAGCCGGGGTTCGGGGACGGGGCGGCGGATGAACTGTGCCTGGCCGCCGTCCCGGTGGGGCGGGACCACCATGCGCCGTGCCACCGCGTTGGCGACGACGGCCCCGTGGTCGCGGCGGATCATGTGCAGGCACAGGTCGATGCCGGCGGCCTCCCCCGCGGAGGTCAGTACCGAACCGCAGTCCACATAGAGCACATCGGGGTCGAGGTCGATCTTGGGGTAGAGGGCGCGGAAGTCGTCGGTGGACATCCAGTGTGTCGTCGCGCGCCTGCCGTCCAGGAGCCCCGCCGCCGCCAGTACGAAGGCGCCCGTGCAGATCGAGGCGATGCGCGTGCCGGGCGGGATACGGGCGAGCGCGGCGCGCAGCGGCCCGGGGAGGCGGCCCTCGGTCTCGGTCTCGTCCGGCTCGTGAGTGGCCGGGACGAGGACGGTGTCCGCCTCGGCCAGTGCCTGGGTTCCGTGCGCCACATGGATGGGAAAGTCGGCGTCCGTGCGGACGGAGCCCGGCTCGACGGCGCAGGTGGCCACCTCGTAGAGCGGCTCGCCCTCGGAGGAGACCGCACGGCCGAACATCTGGTGGACCAGGCTGAGTTCCATCGGCACCACCCCGTGCCTGACCAGCACCGCGATCCGGTGCCGCCCGGGGTGTGTGAAGACCGGCGTGGCCCCCGGCTCCGGGGTGTGCGCGGAGTTCTGCGCGCCGCTCGGTCTCCTCCGTCCATCCTCGTTCGCCATCACGCGCCCCTCAACGTGCAGTGTCGGTACCGGCACTCGTGCTCAGCGGGTCGCTGCTTGTCGCCGACCGGATGCCGCGGTCTTCCGCGTGCGTCCGGATACCGTCCATTCCAGCCTCTGGCCGGATGCCGTCGTTTTCGCCCGCCGACCGGATGCCGTCGATTCTGGCCTCCGACCGGATGCCGCTGTCTTTCGCGGGGGCCCGGGAGCCGCCGTCGTCCGCGTCCGCTCGGAACGTGCGTCTGTAGGCGCTCGGCGACACACCCAGAGCCGACTGGAAGTGCATCCGGAAGGTGGCGTCGGAATCGAATCCGGCACGCTGGGCAACCTGACCGGCCGACAGGCCCGTCTCCTCCAGCAGTTGGCGGGCCCCTTCGGTCCGCTGCTGGGTGAGCCACTGCTGCGGGCTGGTCCCGGCTTCCTCGCGGAAGCGCCGGGTGAAGGTCCGGATGCTCATGGATTCTTGTGCTGCCGGCTCGCGCAGGGTGATGGGCCGCTCCAGCTGCCGGAGTGCCCAGGCGCGGGCGGTGCCGGTGGAGGCGAGCCGGGGTTCGGGGACGGGGCGGCGGATGAACTGTGCCTGGCCGCCGTCCCGGTGGGGCGGGACCACCATGCGCCGTGCCACCGCGTTGGCGACGACGGCCCCGTGGTCGCGGCGGATCATGTGCAGGCACCGGTCGATGCCCGAGGCGATCCCGGCCGAGGACAGTACCGGGCCCTCGTCCACGTAGAGGACGTCCGAGTCGAGCCGGACGGTGGGAAACAGCCGCTGGAAGCGCTCGCGGGAGTGCCAGTGGGTCGCCGCGTGCTTGCCGTCCAGGGAGGCCCGCGGAGGCCGGTACGAAGGCGCCAGTGCCGATCGAGGCGAGGCGAGGGCCGGGCTGGATACGGGCGAACGCGCCGGCCGGCCCGGGGCTCATCGCGCCTTGGAGATACGGCGCCTCCCGCTCGTGGGCCATGGGCACGATGACCGTGTCCGCCTCGGCCGGCGCCTCGGGGTCGTGATCCACGGTGCTGGTGAAGTCCGCCTCGGCGCGGACCAGGCCGGGGCGCACCGTGCAGGTCACCACCTCGTACAGCGGTTCCTCCCAGGCCGAACACGCTTTGCCCATCGAGGCGTGCGGGATGCCCAGCTCGATCGGCAGCGGTCCATGGCGTACGAGGACGGCGACCCGGTGGAGCCCCGGACGGGTGACGACGGCCATGGCCCGATCGTCGCACAGAGCGGCTCTCCGGCCACTCGTTCCTGTCACGTGCGGGCTGGATGCTGCTTCGCGTGACGCAGAGCCTCCTCCCCGCAGCCGTCCGTCGAGGACGGCGGCACTCCGTTTTCGTCCGCCGAGACGGGGCCGCCGGTACTCCGTCCCCGAACCAGCCGCCCGGCAGGGACCCGGAGAGACCGGAGAGACCGGAGAGACCAGAGAGGCCGTAGAGAGGGGCGCGGCCCGGCGCGCGCTGGGGGCGCTGTTCACGGCGACGCGCGCCAGAGTCTTCTGGCTGCTGGCCGGGTCCTCGCCATCTGCGGAGCCTCTTCCAGCGGCCTGATGGCCACCCGCTTTGGGCCTGCGGCGCACGACCACGGTATGGCTGTACGGCTGCCGCGTGGCGGCGGTCGGCCGCGCGGGTGTGGCCAGATTCTTGCACTTGTCGTCCATCCGGTCGCTCGTTTCCCGAGGAGGCCGGGAGCACGCTCGATGGTATGAAGACGCTGTGGATATTCGCTCATCCGGAAGACCGTTCCCTCAACGCCTCTCTGCGTGACACCGGCATCGCGGCGCTGCGCGAGCAAGGCCATCAGGTGAGGGAGTCCGACCTGTACGCCATGTGCTGGAAGCCGGTCATCGACGGGGCGGACTTCCCGCGGGAGACCGGTGGCCGTCTTCGTGTGGGTGAAGCCCAGGAGCGGGCCCATGCCGGCGGCGGGCTCAGCTGGGACGTTCGCGAGGAACAGGAGAAGCTCGCCTGGGCCGACACCCTGGTCTTCCAGTTCCCGCTGTGGTGGATGGGTCCGCCGGCGATCCTGAAGGGCTGGCTCGACCGGGTGTTCACCCAGGGTTTCGCCTTCGGCGTGAAGGACGCGGAGGGAAACCCCCGCCGCTACGGCGACGGGGGCCTCGCGGGCAAGCGGGCGACGGTCATCACCTCTGTGGGCGCCCGCCCGTCCGGTTTCGGGCCGCGCGGCATCCACGGCCACATCGACGACGTGCTCTTCCCGCTGCACCACGGCACGTTCTGGTACACGGGCATGGAGGCGCTGCCACCGTTCGTGATCTACGGCGCCGACCGGCTCACCGAGGACGAATACGCGCCGTACGCCGATGAGTTGCGCGGCCACCTGCTCGGCCTGCCCACGGCCGAACCGCTCCGGTTCCGGTCCGAGCGGGGCGGGGACTACGGCGGGGATCTCGTGCTCCGGGCCGGGGTCGAGCCGGAGCGCACCGGTTTCGCGGCGCACTCGCTGGGGCGCGCCGGGGGAACGGAAGAAAGGAGGCGGTATCCGGAGGATGGTTCCGGCGCCCGTACGGGGATGTCGGTCTGAAGGGGCCGGTGCGGCAGCCGCGGACCACCGAACCGCTCTGTGGTGCGGCTCTGTCGTGCGTCCCGCGAAGGGCGCGGCGCCTTCTTCGGCCGAATGCGCCCGGCTAAGACGTCATCTCATTTGGCTCGGTAGGCTTTCGGTTGTGGTCTCGATCGTTGAGCGGCTGGTGCCGGATGAGTTGTGGGAACTGTTCCAGCGGGTGGTCCCGGAGGCTCCGTCGAGACCGCAAGG
>NZ_BAAARJ010000034.1:0-48200 GCF_039532135.1 Streptomyces axinellae | reverse complement strand
AGGGAAACGCCCGGTCTCATTCCGAACCCGGAAGCTAAGCCTTTCAGCGCCGATGGTACTGCATGCGGGAGCGTGTGGGAGAGTAGGACACCGCCGAACTTCTTTTAGAGATAGCCCTGTTGGCCACCGGCCAACAGGGCTATCTCTATGTCTGAAACCGACCCCGTGCACGCTGGGTGAGCGCCGACGGGTAAGGTCAGGGGGTATCGTCGGCACGGTTACTCACAGGAGGCTCTCGGGTGGAGGTCCAGGAGACGGCGGTCCAGACGGACCGGGTCCTCACCATCCCCAATATCCTGAGCATGGCGCGACTCGTTGGCGTGCCGGTGTTCCTGTGGCTGATTCTGTGGCCCGAGTTCGGGGGGCCCAACTGCGATGTGTGGGCGCTTCTTGTGCTCGCAGCCAGCGGAGTCAGTGACTATCTCGACGGTAAGCTCGCGCGCCGCTGGAATCAGATCAGCAGCCTCGGCCGGATTCTCGATCCCGCTGCCGACCGGCTCTACATCCTCTCCACTCTCGTGGGCCTCACCTGGCGGGGAATCCTCCCCATTTGGCTCACGTCGGCGCTACTGGCCCGGGAGCTGCTCCTGCTGGTCATGGTGTGGATCCTGGACCGGCATGGCTATGCTCCGCCGCAGGTGAACTTTCTGGGCAAGGCCGCCACCTTCAATCTGATGTACGCATTCCCCCTGCTTCTCCTCAGTGACGGAAGTAGCTGGGTTTCGTCACTCGCTGCGATTTTCGGCTGGGCGTTCGCCGGCTGGGGTACGGCACTGTACTGGTGGGCAGGGATCCTGTACGTGGTCCAGGTACGCCGACTGATCAGGGTGGACGCCGGGGCCGACTGAGCCCGCCTTTTCAATGTCGCGGGGTTCGACTGCCCGTAGCGCGACTTTGTGGGCCATCCTGGATGGGTGAAGCTGGCATAACCGTCGTCTGTGCGAGGAGGACGCTTCCGACATGAAGGCCGTCGTGATGGCTGGTGGCGAAGGCACACGCCTTCGGCCGATGACCGCGAGCATGCCCAAGCCACTTCTGCCGGTGGTCAATCGGCCGATCATGGAACATGTGCTGAGGCTGCTCAAGCGTCATGGTCTCAATGAGACAGTCGTGACTGTGCAATTCCTGGCCTCGCTGGTCAAGAATTACTTTGGTGATGGCGAAGAGCTTGGCATGGAACTGACCTATGCCAACGAAGAAAAGCCACTGGGCACGGCTGGCAGCGTCAAGAACGCAGAGGAAGCGCTCAAGGACGACTCGTTTCTCGTCATCTCGGGAGATGCCCTCACGGACTTCGATCTCACCGATCTCATCAACTTCCACCGTGAGCAGGGCGCTCTCGTCACTGTCTGCCTGACCCGTGTGCCGAACCCGCTGGAGTTCGGGATCACCATCGTGGACGACGACGGCCGGGTCGAGAGGTTTCTGGAGAAGCCGACCTGGGGCCAGGTCTTCTCCGACACCGTCAACACCGGCATCTACGTCATGGAGCCCGAGGTCTTCGACTACGTCGATCCCGATGTGCCCGTCGACTGGTCCGGAGATGTCTTCCCTCAACTCATGAAGGAGGGCAAGCCCATCTACGGCTACATCGCCGAGGGCTACTGGGAGGACGTGGGCACGCACGAGAGCTATGTCAAGGCGCAGGCGGACATGCTGGAGGGCAAGGTCGACGCCGAAATCGACGGATTCGAGATCTCGCCCGGAGTCTGGGTCGCCGAAGGCGCCGAGGTACATCCGGACGCCGTGCTGCGAGGGCCCCTCTACATCGGCGACTACGCGAAGGTCGAGGCCGATACGGAGATCAGGGAACACTCCGTCATCGGGTCGAACGTCGTGGTCAAGAGCGGGGCTTTCCTGCACCGCACCGTCGTGCACGACAATGTCTACATCGGCCAGCAGTGCAATCTGCGCGGCGCGGTCATCGGCAAGAACACCGATGTCATGCGGGCCTCGCGCATCGAGGACGGCGCCGTCATCGGAGACGAGTGCTTCATCGGCGAGGAGTCCATCGTCCAGGGGAACGTCCGCGTCTACCCCTTCAAGACGATCGAGGCCGGCGCGTTCGTCAACACCTCGGTCATCTGGGAGTCCCGCGGCCAGGCGCACCTCTTCGGCGCCCGGGGCGTCTCCGGCATCCTGAACGTCGAGATCACCCCCGAGCTGGCCGTCCGGCTCGCCGGTGCCTATGCGACGACCCTCAAGAAGGGCTCGACCGTCACCACCGCGCGCGATCACTCCCGCGGCGCCCGTGCCCTCAAGCGCGCGATGATCTCCGCGCTCCAGACCAGCGCCATAGACGTCCGCGACCTGGAGAACGTACCGCTGCCCGTGGCACGGCAGCAGACCGCACGCGGCAGCGCCGGCGGCATCATGATCCGTACCTCGCCGGGCGTGCCCGACTCGGTGGACATCATGTTCTTCGACGAGCGCGGCGGCGATCTCTCACAGGCGAGCCAGCGCAAGCTCGACCGGGTCTACGCACGTCAGGAGTACCGCAGGGCCTTCCCCGGCGAGATCGGTGACCTGCGCTTCCCCTCCAGCGTCTACGACTCCTACACCGGCTCCGTCCTGCGGGCCGTGGACACCACCGGAGTCGAGGAGGCAGGACTCAAGGTCGTCGTCGATGCCTCCAACGGCAGTGCGGGACTCGTGCTGCCCAGCTTGCTGGGCCGGCTCGGGGTCGATTCCCTCACCATCAACCCGGGCCTCGATGAGTCCAGGCCCACCGAAACGAGTGAGTCGCGGCGCTCGGGAATGGTGCGGCTCGGGGAGATCGTCGCCTCCGCCCGCGCGGACTTCGGCGTGCGCTTCGACCCGGTGGGCGAGCGGCTCTCCCTGGTGGACGAACACGGCCGGATCGTGGAGGACGACAGGGCGCTGCTGGTCATGCTCGACCTGGTGGCGGCCGAGCGCCGCAGCGGCAGGGTCGCCCTGCCCGTCACGACGACCCGCATCGCAGAGCAGGTCGCCGCATACCATGGCACGCAGGTCGAGTGGACCACCACTTCGCCCGACGACCTCACCCGCGTCAGCAGGGATGACGCCGCCGTCTTCGGCGGAGACGGCAGGGGCGGCTACATCGTCCCCGAGTTCAGCTCGGTCTTCGACGGTGCCGCGGCCTTTGTGCGCCTGATCGGCCTGGTGGCGCGTACCCAGCTGACGCTCAGCCAGATCGACTCGCGCATCCCCCGTGCTCACGTGCGCCGACGTGACCTGGCAACCCCGTGGGCCGTCAAGGGACTTGTGATGCGCACGGTGGTGGAGGCGGCCGGTGACAGGTCCGTGGACACCACCGACGGAGTACGGGTCGTCGAGTCCGACGGCCGCTGGGTGATGGTGTTGCCCGACCCCGCCGAGGCTGTCACTCACCTGTGGGCCGAAGGGCCCGACGAAGCCTCCGCTCAGGCACTACTGGACGAGTGGGCAGAGGTGGTGGACAGCGCCGGCCGCTGAGCGCCGGTACCCCGTGCGTACGGCGGGACGCGCCCTTGCCGGGGGCAAGTCCCGCCGTACGGCGCAGGGGTGGGCCCGTTTCGCTGGTACAGGCCCGGACGTGCGACGATGTGCGGCATGTCGCAGCAGCATCCCCCAAGGAGCACCCTGTCGAGGTCTGCGCGGCCCGACGCCTCCATGTCGCTGCTGAACAACGTCATCGACCACAGCCTGGACGACGGCTACGCGGAGGCCGCAGCACGGCGGGGTGTGGAGGGCCGCTCGGGCCTTCCACGCACTCTGCGCGCGAAGCTGGGCCTGGCCGGTGGCCTGGTGCTGGCGGGCCTCGTGGTGACGGTGGGTGCGGCGCAGGCCCGGGTCTCGGCGCCCACCATCGCCAAGGAGAAGCAGGAACTCATCGAACGCATCGAGTCCGGCGGACGCGAGGCCGACAAGCTCCAGGACAACGTCGACGAACTGCGCGCCTCGGTGGAGGAGAAGCAGCGCAAAGCCCTGGAGAAGCACGGCGACGAGCGCGGCAGAACCACGGCGCTGCTCTCCGGAGCCGTCCCCGTCAAGGGCCCGGGGATCAAGCTGGTGGTGGACGACGCCAAGGACGCCGGATCCGGTAACCACGACGGGCCGCGCAACAGCAACGGATTCTCCGATACGGGCCGCATCCGGGACCGTGATCTGCAGCGGGTGGTCAACGGGCTGTGGGAGTCGGGCGCGGAAGCCGTCTCGGTCAACGGGCAGCGGCTCACCTCACGCTCGGCGATCCGTGCCGCCGGTGACGCGATCCTGGTCGACAACAAGCCACTGGTTCCGCCCTATACGCTCCTCGCGGTGGGGCAGGGCCAGAAGCTCAGCAGGACCTTCCAGGACAGCGTGGACGGGCAGTACTTGTACGTGCTGCACAAGGACTACGGTGCCAGGACCAGCATTTCCGTCCAGGACGAGGTCCGGCTGCCTGCCGCACCGAGTCTGATCGTACGAACAGCGAAACCTGTGCAGACAGGGAAGGGCAGCACATCGTGATCGCCGTACTGGGCCTCGTCGTAGGAGTCGTGGCCGGACTTGTCGTCCGGCCCGTGGTGCCGACGGTGGTCGAGCCCTACCTGCCCATCGCCGTCGTGGCCGCGCTCGACGCGGTCTTCGGCGGATTGCGCGCCATGCTGGACGGGATCTTCGACGACAAGGTGTTCGTCGTCTCCTTCCTCTCCAACGTCGTCGTCGCGGCGCTGATCGTCTTTCTGGGGGACAAGCTGGGCGTCGGAGCGCAGCTGTCGACCGGTGTGGTCGTCGTCCTGGGCATCCGGATCTTCTCCAACGCCGCGGCCATCCGCCGCCACGTCTTCAGGGCGTGAGGCCGATGAGTGACGGAAACACGCCACCGGAGGAGCGGCGCAGCGCGCGGGAAGCGGGCAGCCTGCCTCAGGAGGAGCCGGCGCCGGAGCCCGCACGGGCTGAGCCCGCGCCCGCACCGGAGTCCAGCGGCCGTCGGCGGCTCGTCCAGGCGCTCTGGCCGCCTCGGGTGACGCGCGCCCAACTCATCGTCGCCGTCCTGTTGTTCGTCCTCGGGCTGGGGCTCGCCATCCAGGTGCGCTCCACCAGCGAGAACAGTGCGCTGCGCGGGGCACGCCACGAGGACCTCGTCCGGATTCTCGACGAACTCGACGACCGCACCAAGCGGCTGGAGGATGAGAAGCGGGAGCTCGAAGGGCACCGCACCGAGCTGGAATCCAGCTCGGACCAGGCGGAAGAGGCCCGCAAGCAGACCCGCGAGAAGGAAGCACAGCTCGGTGTCCTCGCGGGCACCGTCAAGGCGGAGGGGCCCGGCATCCGCCTTACGGTCAACGACCGTGCAGGCGCGACCGATTCCGACACGCTGCTCGACGCCGTCCAGGAGCTGCGGGCCGCGGGTGCTGAAGCCATGCAGATCAACGGCGTCCGAGTGGTGGCCAGCACCTATTTCTCCGACAGCGGCGGCGGAGTGAGCGTGGACGGGCATAAGATCGGGCAGCCTTACCGCTTCGAGGTCATCGGCAAGCCGGCGGACCTGGAGCCCGCGCTGAACATTCCTGGCGGAGTCGTGCAGACACTGAAGAACAAGCAGGCCACAGCGTCTGTGACCCGGTCGGAGAAGATCACTGTGGACGCCTTGCGGTCGGCGAAGCGGCCTGACTACGCTCGGTCGTCATCGCAGTGAGACGGTGAGAGAGCTTCCGGGGGGTCGGCCGGTCAGTTGAGCACCGCGTGGTGGAAACTGTCTACGGGTCACGGACGTTATCCGGGCGTCATGTGTGATCAATGAGAGCATCGAGGGTCTGTCCTGCCCCACGGGCGGGTCTGTTTCGTGCGAGGGGAATCGCCCGTGAGTATTTTTGCGAAGTTGTTCGGCAAGAACCGCCAGGACGGCGGCGGCGCCGCGCGGCACCGTGCTTCCCGGAACGCGGAGACGTCGGCCGGAGCGCCCGGGGACAGCGGGGAGCGCCCGCTGTTCCGGGACGAGGTAGCGCCCGGTAATGGAGGCAATTCGGGTGGTCACGGCGCCGTTTCTGTTGACCCTGGCACACAGGGGCGCATAGGTTCCGGTGCACCGCCAACCTCAAATTCAGGTGGAGGTTCTGCCTTGCCGGTGTGTAACAGGTGTGGAACCCGGGCCGCGGAAGCGAGCCGGTTCTGCTCCAACTGCGGCGCCCCCCTGCGGGGAGGCGTTCCTGCGGAGGGTTCGTCCGAGACGACCTCCACGATCTCCATCTCCGGGCTGGAGGCTTACGAGGCGGAGGCGACCGGGCAGCACGCCTCTCCGGTCCTGCCGCCCGAGGCCCAGGCCGCCGTTGACGCGCTGCCTTTGGGATCGGCCCTGCTGATCGTGCGGCGCGGCCCCAACTCGGGCAGCCGCTTCCTGCTGGACGGCGAGCTGACCACTGCCGGACGGCACCCCGAGAGTGACATTTTCCTGGATGACGTCACCGTCTCGCGGCGTCACGTCGAGTTCCGGCGCGGCAGTGACGGTGTCTTCACCGTCTCGGATGTCGGCAGCCTCAACGGCACCTACGTCAACCGTGAGCGGATCGAGTCCGGCGTGCCGCTGGGGAACGGGGACGAGGTGCAGATCGGAAAGTACCGACTGGTCTTCTACGCGAGCCAGCGCACCTTCTGACCTCTCCTGCGGGGAAGGCTCATGCTGCGAACACCGCCGGGCGGTGCCATCACGGGCACCGTCGCCGGGCAGAGCGGGCCGATGAGCATCGGTGCCGTGCTGCAGGCCCTCCGGGAGGAATTCCCCGAGGTCACCGTCTCCAAGATCCGTTTCTTGGAGGCGGAGGGCCTCGTGGAGCCGGAGCGCTCTCCTTCCGGATATCGCAAGTTCCGGGCCGAGGATGTGGAGCGGCTCAGCCATGTCCTGAGAATGCAGCGGGACCACTGCCTGCCGCTCAAGGTCATCAGAGAGCACCTCGACGCGCTCGGCAGGGGTGAGCCGCTGCCGGCGGTCCCCGCCCCCACCCGCGAGATCCAGGAGCCGGAGGCCACGCCTCCGGCTCCTGCCGTGCGTATAGGGCGCGAGGAGCTGCTGGCCGTCGCCGGTGCGGGCGAGGAGGAGCTGGCGGAGTGGGAGTCCTACGGTCTGCTCGGCCCCGCCTCCGAAGGCGCGTACGCGCTGACGGAGGTCGCCGTGGCCCGGCTGCTGGCCGAGCTGGGCCGCTTCGGGCTGGAGCCGCGCCACCTGCGGGCCATGAAGGCGGCAGCGGGGCGGCAGGCCGGCCTCGTGGAACAGCTTGTGGCGCCCCTGCGGCGGCACCCCGACCCCCGCACCAGGGCCCGTGCCGAGAGCACCGCGCAGGAACTCGCGCAGCTGTCCGTACGGCTGCACGCGGCCCTCGTACAGTCCGCCCTGCCCCCGCGCGATGACTGATTCGGCACACGGATGCCCTCACCGGACGGCTGCCCGACTACCCAAACAGGCGCGGCACGGCCTAGGGTTGCTGTGTGAATGAGCTCGACGTCGTGGGTGTCCGGGTGGAAATGCCCACCAACCAACCGATCGTGCTCCTGCGAGAAGTGGGAGGCGACCGCTACCTCCCCATCTGGATCGGTCCGGGGGAGGCGACCGCGATCGCCTTCGCCCAGCAGGGCATGACCCCCGCACGCCCACTCACCCATGACCTGTTCAAGGACGTCCTGGAAGCAGTGGGTCAGGAACTGACCGCGGTCCGCATCGTGGATCTGCGGGAGGGCGTGTTCTATGCCGAGCTGGTCTTCGCCAGCGGAGTCGAAGTGAGCGCACGCCCTTCCGATGCCATAGCGCTCGCCCTGCGTACCGGAACGCCGATCTACGGCAGCGACGGTGTGCTGGACGACGCCGGGATCGCGATCCCGGACGAGCAGGAGGACGAGGTGGAGAAGTTCCGCGAGTTCCTCGACCAGATCTCTCCCGAGGACTTCGGTACCAGCAGCCAGTGACGGGCGGCGCCCGTAGCCCCGGTGGGGCCGCGGGCGCCTCTCACGAGACCTGGCCTGACTCTGGCCTGGCCATTCGGCCAGCCATTCCCGGCCCACGGGCACGCGAAACCACCCTGTGGGGCATTATCACTCGCCGTGCCGAGTGTGGCGATCGTTGACGCACCCGGAGTGACTGCCTACCTTCATGTGGGCAGCTTCCGGGGGTAACCCGGGATGTGAAGGACGGAGGTCGGCGTGACAAGCACCGGCAGCGAAGGTACGGCGGCTGGCGACTCGTCCCTATCCGACGGCCCTCCGGCCTCCGGCCGGGAGGCGCCGCCGGGGCGGCCGTCCACTCCACCGGCGGACACCCCGTCGGACGAACCCCCCTCGGACGCCCAGCCCGAAGAAGTCGGGTATCGCGGGCCCACCGCCTGCTCGGCGGCGGGCATCACCTACCGGCAGCTCGACTACTGGGCGCGTACCGGACTGGTCGAGCCCAGCATCCGTCCCGCGTACGGCTCCGGCACCCAGCGGCTCTACAGCTTCCGGGACATCGTCGTCCTCAAGATCGTCAAGCGTCTTCTGGACACGGGGGTCTCCCTCCAGAACATCCGCGCCGCCGTCCGGCACCTGCGCTCGCGGGGCAGAACCGATCTGGCCCGTATGACGCTCATGAGCGACGGTGCCACCGTCTATGAGTGCTCCTCGCCGGACGAGGTCGTCGATCTGCTCCAGGGCGGGCAGGGCGTCTTCGGTATCGCGGTGGGCGTGGTCTGGAAGGACGTCGAAGGAGCGCTCTCGCAGCTGCACGGCGAGCGGGTGGACACGGGCGAGACCCTGATCGGGCACCACCCCGAGGACGAGCTGGCGCGCCGCCGCAACCGCGCGGGCTGAGATTGTCAGACCCGTACGGCAGCATCGGCAGACGTGAGGAGTCAGCCGACCATCCTGCATCTGGACATGGATGCCTTCTTCGCCGCGGTGGAGCAGGCGTCCAAGCCCAGCCTGCGCGGGAAGCCCGTCGTAGTGGGGGGTCTCGGCCCGCGCGGGGTGGTCTCCACCGCGTCGTACGAGGCCAGACGCTTCGGCGTGCACTCCGCGATGCCCACGGCGCAGGCGAGGCGCCTGTGCCCCAACGCGGCGTATCTCGGCCCCCGGTTCGGGGTGTACCGAGCCGTCAGCGACGTGGTCATGGAACTGCTGCACCGCCTGTCGCCCCTGGTGGAGCCGCTGAGCCTCGACGAGGCGTTCGTCGACCTGGAGGCGGGGGAGGCGCTCGTCGGGCGCCCAGAGGGCCCCCAGGCGGCTCGTGAGGTGGGCGAGCAGTTGCGGGCCGACATCCGTGCGGCCACCGGTCTGAGCGGTTCTGTGGGCCTCGCGGGATCCAAGATGCTGGCCAAGATCGCCTCTGAGCGGGCCAAGCCCGACGGGCTGGTGCTGACGGAGCCCGGTACCGAGCGGGAGATGCTGGCGCCGCTCACCGTGCGGACCCTGCCCGGGGTGGGGCCCGCTACCGCAGAGACGCTGCGCAGAGCCGGGATCACCACTGTCGGCGAGGTGGCCGAGGCCGGGGCGGACGAACTGCTGCGGCTGCTGGGCAAGGCCCACGGCACCTCTGTGTACGCGATGGCACAGGGCATCGACGACAGACCGGTGGTGGCCGAGCGGGACGCGAAGTCCGTCTCCGTCGAGGACACCTACGACGTGGACCTCACCGACCGCACGCGGGTGCGGATGGAGGTCGAGCGGCTCGCCGGGCGGTGTGTGACGCGACTGAGAGCGGCGGGGCGCTCCGGGCGGACCGTGGTGATCAAAGTGCGCAGCTACGACTTCTCCACGCTCACCAGATCCGAGACCCTGCGCGGTCCCACCGACGACCCCGGGGTCGTCAAGGAGTCGGCACAGCGGCTCCTGGAGGGGGTGGACACCACGGCGGGGGTGCGGCTGCTCGGTGTTGCCGTGAGCGGCCTGGCCGACTTCACGCAGGAGGACCTGTTCGCGCAGGCGCAGGCGGCGCGCAGCGAGGCGGCGCAGGAGGCGGTCTCGGCCGCGGGGGAGGGGCCGGACGCACCGGGCGCTGCCGGGGAAGAGGGCGAACGGGGGCTGTCCTTCGCGCCCGAGCCGGTCGTACTCGCCGACCGGCGGTGGACTCCCGGGCGGGATGTGCGCCATGCCGAGCACGGCAGGGGATGGGTCCAGGGCAGTGGTGTTGGGAAGGTCACCGTCCGTTTCGAGGAGCCGGACTCCGCGCCCGGGCGGGTGCGGACGTTCTCCGTGGACGACCCGGATCTGGAGCCGGCCGAACCACGCTTGCTGGATGCCCGGATCGCTGCGGTACTGGCCTGGCGGGAAGGCACCTCCGGCAGCCGGGCGCGCGCGGATCAGTCCTCGGCGCCGGCGATCCGTCCGAAGTCACGGTCCGCGGGAGGTGCCGCGGATTCGCCGCCCACCGGTACGTCCAGCCCGTAGTGGCGGTAGAGCTGAAGCTCCTGCTGCGGGGAGAGATGGCGGCCCACCCCGAAGTCGGGGGCGCCTTTGATCAGGGCGCGCTCGAACGGGATGCGCAGTCCGTCCTCGTCCAGGCTGCTGGGCTCCAGCGGCACAAAGGCATCCCTGCTGAACAGGCCGGTGCGCACCGCCGCCCACTCGGGTTCGCCGGTGGAGTCGTCGAGGTACACCTCGTCCACGGTGCCTATCTTGGTCCCCTCACGGTCGTACGCCTTGCGGCCGATCAGGCCCCGCGGATTGATTTCGGTCTGCACGGTGTCTCCCTCTCACGGTCTCGCACGGTTCGCGGTCGCCGGGATGCGTGTACCCACAACGGAACGGTCGTGTACCCACAACGAAACGGTACTTTTCGGCGATTGGCCACTTGAGTGCACGTCGGGTCAGTGTTCGAGGGGCCGCTGATAGGCTCGGCAGCGGCTGTCGACCCCGTGCGGGAGAGTCCTCCGGCGAGCTGCCGGAGGCGCCGAAGGAGCAACTCCTCCCCGGAATCTCTCAGGCTCACGTACCGCGCGGACGAGGTCACTCTGGAAAGAAGGGCGGGCCCGGACCAGCGCCGATGCCCCTCCTCACCGACGGTGAAAGCCGGACTGTCCGCCATGTGGACGGGCCGGTGAAACTCTCAGGTTGAGATGACAGAGGGGGAGGCCATCCGGGCACCCGTGAAGGTGCCCCTCGTAGGTCGCAGAGACCAGGAGGCCCCCGCAGATGACTTCCCCTCGCATTCCGCTCTCCGCCCTGGAGCGTGGCGCCCCCTTCGAGAGCCGCCATATCGGCCCCGACAGTGCCGCGCAGGCGAAAATGCTCGCCCAGGTCGGCTACGGCTCGCTCGACGAGCTGACGGCCGCCGCGGTGCCCGACGTGATCAAGAGCACCGAGCGGCTGAACCTGCCCGAGGCGCGCGGCGAGGCCGAGGTGCTGGCCGAGCTGCGCTCCCTCGCGGCGCGCAACAAGGTGCTGGACTCGATGATCGGCTTGGGCTATTACGGCACGTTCACGCCGCCGGTGATCTTGCGCAACGTCATGGAGAACCCGGCCTGGTACACCGCCTACACCCCGTATCAGCCGGAGATCAGCCAGGGACGGCTGGAGGCACTGCTCAACTTCCAGACCGTCGTCGCTGACCTCACGGGGCTCCCCACATCCGGGGCCTCCCTGCTGGATGAGTCAACAGCGGCGGCCGAGGCGATGGCCCTCTCCCGCCGGGTCGGCAAGGTCAAGGAAGGCGTCTTCCTCGTCGATGCCGACTGCCTGCCGCAGACGGTCGCCGTGCTGCGCACCCGGGCCGAGCCCACCGGCGTCGAGGTCGTCGTCGCGGACCTCGACGGAGGCATCCCGGACGAGGTGGCCGCGCGGGGTGTCTTCGGCGTGCTTCTCCAGTACCCCGGGGCTTCCGGCGCCGTGCGCGACCTGCGTGCCGTCATCGAGGGCGCACACGAGCTGGGTGCTGTGGTCACCGTCGCCGCCGATCTCCTCGCGCTGACGCTGCTGACCTCGCCCGGTGAGCTGGGTGCCGATATCGCCGTCGGCTCAAGCCAGCGCTTCGGGGTACCCATGGGCTTCGGCGGGCCGCACGCCGGATACATGGCGGTGCGCGAGAAGTCGGCCCGCAGCCTGCCCGGACGGCTCGTCGGCGTCTCCAAGGACGCGGACGGCGAACAAGCGTACCGGCTCGCTCTCCAGACCCGCGAACAGCACATCCGCCGTGAGAAGGCCACCAGCAACATCTGCACCGCACAGGTGCTCCTGGCTGTGATGGCCGGCATGTACGCGGCCTACCACGGTCCCGACGGGCTGGCCGCGATCGCCCGCCGCACCCACCGCTACGCCGCCGTCCTCGCCGCGGGCCTGCGCGGTGCCGGGGTCGAACTCGTACACGACGCCTTCTTCGACACCGTCACGGCCCGGGTCCCGGGCCGTGCCGCCGAGGTCACCGAGCGGGCGCGGGAGGGCGGCGTCAACCTGCGGCAGGTGGACGGGGACCACGTCGGCATCGCCTGTGACGAGACGACGGGGCGTGCGCAACTGGCCGCCGTCTGGAAGGCGTTCGGTATCGGGCCCGGAGCCGTGGACGCCGACGAGCTGGACGCCGGCACCGAGGACGCGCTTCCGGCCGGCCTGCTGCGCACGGACGAGTACCTCACCCACCCCGTCTTCCATGAACACCGCTCCGAGACGGCGATGCTGCGCTACCTGCGCCGTCTCGCCGACCGGGACTACGCGCTGGACCGGGGCATGATTCCGCTCGGCTCCTGCACCATGAAGCTCAACGCCACCACCGAGATGGAGCCGGTCACCTGGCCCGAGTTCGGCGGGCTGCACCCCTTCGCGCCCGCCGAGCAGGCCGAGGGCTACCTGACGCTGATCCATGAGCTGGAGGAGCGGCTGGCCGAGGTCACCGGCTACGACAAGGTCTCCCTCCAGCCCAACGCAGGCTCCCAGGGCGAGTTGGCGGGGCTGTTGGCCGTGCGTGCCTACCACCGCGCCAACGGCGACACGCAGCGCAACATCTGCCTCATCCCCTCCTCAGCGCACGGCACAAACGCGGCCAGCGCGGTGATGGCGGGCATGAAGGTCGTGGTCGTCAAGACCAGCGAGAACGGCGATGTCGATGTGGCGGACCTGCGGGAGAAGATCGCGCAGCACGGCGAGCGGCTGGCCGTCCTGATGGTCACCTACCCCTCGACGCACGGCGTGTTCGAGGAGCACATCACCGACGTCTGTGCCGCCGTGCACGACGCGGGCGGCCAGGTGTACGTCGATGGCGCGAACCTCAACGCGCTGCTCGGGCTGGCCAGGCCGGGGAAGTTCGGCGCCGATGTCTCCCACCTCAACCTGCACAAGACCTTCTGCATCCCGCACGGCGGCGGCGGGCCGGGTGTCGGTCCGATCGGGGTGCGCGAGCACCTGGCTCCCTACCTGCCCAACCACCCGCTCCAGCCCGCCGCGGGCCCCGAGACCGGCATCGGCCCGGTATCCGGTGCGCCCTGGGGCTCGGCCGGGATCCTGCCGATCTCCTGGGCGTATGTGCGCCTGATGGGCTCGGAGGGCCTGCGCAGGGCGACACAGGTGGCGGTGCTCAGCGCCAACTACATCGCCAAGCGCCTGGAGCCGCACTATCCGGTGCTCTACACGGGCCCGAACGGACTGGTGGCGCACGAGTGCATCATCGACGTCCGGCCGCTGACCAAACAGACCGGCGTGAGCATCGACGATGTGGCCAAGCGGCTGATCGACTACGGCTTCCACGCGCCGACGATGTCCTTCCCGGTGGCCGGCACGCTGATGATCGAGCCCACCGAGAGCGAGGACTTGGCGGAGCTCGACCGATTCTGCGAGGCGATGATCGCCATTCGTGCGGAGATCGAGCGGGTCGGCTCGGGGGAGTGGGACGCGGACGACAACCCGCTGCGCAACGCGCCGCACACCGCGGCCATGCTCGGCCGCGAGTGGGAGCAGGGCTACTCGCGCGAAGAGGCCGTCTTCCCGGGGGATGTGCGGGCTGCCGACAAGTACTGGCCGCCGGTGCGGCGGATCGACGGCGCCTACGGTGACCGCAATCTCGTCTGCTCGTGCCCGCCGGTGGCCGAGTACGACGACTGACCCAGGGGCTCGGTCCGAGCGAGAGGGCGGGGACGGGGACCGGGCACATGTCAGGGCCGGTGCGGCGGATGCCGGGCCGGCCCTGGACGTTCTGTGACGTTGGCGCAGAACGCTGAGTGCTGTTGGCGCCGGTGACGTCGGCTGGAAGCCCGCCCGTCAGGCGGCTGTGGTGATGTGGTGCGTACCGAGCGGCCGGTGCGGGGCGATGATCTGGCCGTCCGGCAGCAGCTCACCGGTGTCCTCGAAGAGCAGGACCCCGTTGCACAGCAGGCTCCATCCCTGCTCGGGGTGGTGGGCCACGGGCTGCGCGGCCTCCCTGTCTGCTGAGTCAGCTGTCGGGCACGGTGGCTGGTGCTTACACATGGTCGGTGTCGTCTTCCGTCGTGTGGTGGCGTCTGTCCTGCGGCTTTGGATGCCCATTGCCGATCCCCCGTAATTCCGGTCAGTCCCCAGTGTTCCGCCGCCGGCTCGAATCCGCAGGGATTTCGCGTCAGCACTTTCCCAACCGCACAGACGCGTCACCCGAGCGGGCGGTTGCGCCCAACAACACGGTCACTTTGGGGGGTTCACCCGCCTCGCAGGACTAGTCCATCCGGAGGGTCGCGCGGGCATGCGCGTCGAGCCGCGGGACAGACGCCGTTTCACGCCGGCGTGCGCAGTCGCGGTGCCGGAGCGACGACCAGCCTGCGCGCCAGCACCGGAAGCAGCGCGTCCACGCGGTGCGGCTGGTGCGGAGCGATGCCGGGGGGCGCGGGTGCCAGCGGGATGAGCAGATCGGCCGGGTCGGGGGAGCCGGCCGAGGGATCCGCCGAGGTGTCCCGGTGCAGCCACAGCGTGAGCATGTACAGCTCCGGGACGGACAGCAGACGCGGCTGGTAGGGCGTGGGCAGCGCCTCGGCCTGGCGCAGCGCGCGCACCGTCGACATCACGTAGGGCCCTTGCCGGAACTGGCCGAAGGCCCAGCCGTCCGGGGTGAGGACCGCCTCGGCCGTACCGGCGTGCAGGGCCGGGGACTGGGTGTCGGACTGCTCGGCGCCGGTGTCGCGCAGCAGGAAGCGCCAGCCCGTCAGACGGGTCCGGGGCCCGCTTCCCCTCGGGTCGCCCTCGTGGAGTGCGACGCCGAGCTGCTCGGTGGTACGGGGGCCCACGCGCGCCATCTCGTGTGCCGGGAGCGGGAGTTCGGGGCGCAGAGGGCCTTGGGCGGCGCGCAGCGCCGCCGGGGCGCGGGTGCCGCGGACGGCGGTGGGAGAGCTCAGCGCGGTCAGGACACTGCGCAGGGCGGGGGCCGGGGCCGGGGGTACGTGCAGCGGCATGGCGGGTCGCCTCTCTTCGGAGACACTGGTGCTCAGCGGGGGCGCGGACGACGATGTCGGCGCGAGGGGTGGCCGCGGGCGCGGCGGGGGGCGTCGACAGGAGCGAACCGGGGGCGCCAAGTCTCTGCCTTATTTGCAGAGTTTATACGAGAGGTGTTCGACTGGGGTTTCCGCTAACGTGCGCCAGTGTTTCCCGTAAGGCCACAACCGGCCGAAACTTCAGGCATTTCACCTGCTTCGACGGCGGGGAGGTCGCAGTGACCTCGGATTCCATGCGAATCGCGGTCGGCCTGATGTCGTCGGTGCATTTTACGAGAGGTGCGTGAGGTACCCGGCCGCACCGTATGCCGAGGGAATGTGCCGTGCGACACCTGCCAGCGTAGCGGCAGTTGACAGTCGAGTCAGTATCCACAGGCGTTATCCCTCGCGATGAGGGGCATCATCGGTGCACGCTCGGACCGCACGCCTGGACCGCACCACGAACAGGGGAGGAACCCTCCGATGGGAGAGAAGGTCGTGGCCGACAGGTTCGACCTGTCCGACCGGCAGCGCTACCGGCGCAAGCTGCGCGAGTGTCTGGGGGGACTGGCGCAGCTTCTGGAGGAGAAGAGGTTCGACCGCCCGAGGAATCTCATGGGGCTGGAGATCGAGCTGAATCTCGCCGACGCCGGCGGACAGCCTTTGATGGTAAATGCGGAGGTTCTCAGACATATAGCCAGCCGGGATTTCCAGACAGAACTGGGGCAGTTCAATCTGGAAGTGAATATCGTGCCGCACGCGCTCTCCGGAAGAGTACTCGACCAACTCGCCGAAGAACTCCGAACCGGTCTCTCGTACGCGGACAGGCAGGCGCGCGAGGTGAAAGCGCGCATCGTCATGATCGGAATTCTGCCGACCCTCACAACGGACGATCTCACGCTCGCCAGCCTCACCGAGGTCGACCGCTACACCTTGCTCAACGACCAGATCATGGCCTCGCGCGGCGAGGAGGTCGTCCTCGACATCGCCGGTGTCGAGCATCTGACCTGCACTTCGGAATCGATAGCCCCCGAGGCGGCCTGCACCTCCGTACAGCTCCATCTGCAGGTCACCCCGGGCCGGTTCGCCGATGTGTGGAACGCGGCGCAGGCGGTGAGCGGAGTGCAGATTGCGCTGGGGGCCAATTCCCCCTTCCTGTTCGGCCGTGAGCTGTGGCGCGAGTCGCGAGTGCCGCTCTTCCTCCAGGCCACCGACACGCGCCCGCCGGAGCTGAGCGCCCAGGGCGTGCGCCCGCGCACATGGTTCGGCGAGCGCTGGATCGATTCGGCCTACGACCTGTTCGAGGAGAACCTGCGCTACTTCCCCTCGCTGCTGCCCATCTGCGACGAGGAGGATCCTCTGCGCGTGCTCGCGGCCGGGGGCACGCCCGCCCTGTCCGAACTGACCCTGCACAACGGCACCGTCTACCGCTGGAACCGGCCCGTATACGGCGTCATGGACGGTGCGCCGCACCTGCGTGTGGAGAACAGAGTGCTGCCCGCCGGGCCGACCGTCACCGACGTGCTGGCCAACACCGCCTTCTACTACGGGCTGGTGCGGGCGCTGGCCGACGAGCAGCGTCCGGTGTGGACCCGGATGCCGTTCGAGGACGCGGCGCGCAACTTCGACGCGGCCTGTCGGCACGGCATCGACGCCGAGCTGTGGTGGCCGTGTTCCTCGCGCGCCAGCAGGGGGCCGGGCATGGTGCGCATGCCGGCCACCCGGCTGGTGCGCGAGGAACTGCTGCCGCTCGCCGCCGCGGGTCTCGACGCGTGGGGGGTGGAGCCGACGGACCGGGACTACTACCTCTCGGTGATCGAGGAGCGCTGCCGCCTCCGTGTCAACGGCGCCTCGTGGCAGGTGGGGGCCTACCGGCGCGCGCTGGAGGGGGGCCTGGACCGGGAGAAGGCGCTGGCTGCCGTGATGCGTGCGTACTGCGAGCGGGTCGCCGAGGGCGGGCCGGTGCACACCTGGGCCGAGGGGCCGTAGCGGATGCGATCTGCCGCGCTCGCGTGGCGGATCGCATCCGCTGTGCGGCGTGTTCACTCGTCGAGGGCTTGCGCTATGCGGTCGAAGTCTTCGAGGAGTTCGGCGAGGCGTTGGCCGGGGAGCGCCCGGACCATGCGCGCTTCAACGGCGTAGACGGAGGCTTGTGCCGCTCGCAGGCGGCGCCGGCCCTCGTCGGTGAGGCGGACGGGCCGCGCGCGGCCGTGATCGACGGTGTCGGGGCGGGTGGTCAGGCCCGCGTCCTGCAGCCCGCGCAGTACGACGTTCATGGACTGCCGGGTGACGAAGGTGGCGCGGGCGAGTTCGGCGTTGGACAGGTCGGGGCGCAGGGCGAGGATTTCCAGGCAGGAGTACTGCGGGACGGTCAGTTCGTGTGCGCGCAGCGCCTTGTCCATGGCGCTGCGCAGCGCTGCGTGCGCGCGTTTGAGCCGGTAGCCCACATGGTCGGTCACGTCCTTGGCTGAGTGCGGCGCTTCGGTCGGCCGGGCGTTCTCCATGTCAGTATTTTGACATCTGCGGGGAGCGGTCATACGTTCGGGGATGTCAAAGTTCTGACATCAACCGAGGAGAACACATGCCGATCAGCATCGACGGCCCCGACTTCGTGGCCCTGCAAGTGCGCGACGTGGCGGCAGCCGCCGCCTTCTGCGAGAAGCACCTGGGGCTGCGTCGCACCCCGGCCGCACCTCCCGGCGCCGTCGTCTTCGACACCAAGCCCACCCCGTTCGCCGTGCGCGAGCCGCTGCCCGGCACCGACCTCGACGCGGGCCGCCCGGGGCTGGGCGTCGCCCTCTGGTTCTCGACACCCGACGCCCAGGCCCTGCACGACCAGCTCACCGCGGACGGCATCGAGGTGCTCACCCCGGTCAGGGAAAGCCCCTTCGGCCCGGTGTTCTCCTTCACCGGCCCCGAGGGCTATGTGCTGACTGTCCACGGAGCCTGACCATGCCCGCCGCCTCCCTCACCCCGGCGAGGCCGTTCTCCCTCGCCTCGTCCATCCGGTTCCTGGAAGGTTTCACCCCCGCTTCCTACGACCAGACGGCGGACGGAGTGCTGCGCCTGGCCTTCCCCGCCGACGACGCCGACTCCGTCATCGGCTGCGCGGTCCGCCAGGAGGAGGCGGCGGACGGGAAGCCCGGCACCGTGCACCTGGAATTCACCGTTCACGCGGAGGGCGAGGCCACTCGGCCACCGCTTCGCAGCGGGGTCGGCGAGGCCGTGACGGCTCAGATCGCCCGCATCATCTCCCTCGATGTCGACGGCACCGGCTTTCCCGCCCTCGCCGACACCGACCCGGTGGTGGCCGGACTCCAGGCCGACTACCCGGGGCTGCGGCCGGTGTGCTTCTACTCTCCCTACGAAGCCGCTGCCTGGAGCGTCATCGGCAACCGTGTCCGGAAGACGCAGGCCGCAGCCATCAAGGCCGGACTGGCACGAGCGCACGGCCGGGCGCTCGATGTGGCGGGCCGGCGGCTCAGCGCCTTCCCGGCCCCGGCCGTCCTGCGCTCCCTCGGCCACTTCCCCGGTCTGACGCAGGTCAAGATCGAGCGGCTGCACGCGATAGCCGAGGCCGCGCTGAACGGGCACCTCGACGCCGCAGCACTGCGCGCCCAACCCACCGAACAGGCCCTCGCCTCGCTCCGGGAACTGCCCGGTATCGGCCCCTTCTCCGCCGAACTCATTCTCATCCGCGGGGCCGGACATCCCGATGTCTTCCCGCTGGCCGAACCCCGTCTGCACCAGGCCATGGCCACCGCATACGGCCTCGACGCCGCCACGGCAGCCGCTCCAGGCCGGCTCGCCCATATCGCCGACGCCTGGCGCCCCTACCGCAGCTGGGTCGCTGTCCTGCTGCGTGTCCGCGCGCAGGAGACCGTCACCCTGCGGTAGCCGGCCGCCTCGGTGCCGGTGCGTTTCCGGACATGTGTCGGACCGCTCAGGAGAAGCGAGGCGAGGAGAGCGCATGCCCCCGCACACCACATGGCGCGGTGACGTCGGGCAAGCTGTGACACGGCAGTGCCCCGCACTGCCGCGGCGCTAGGGCACCGGTACCGCTGCCCTTGTGCTGGACTGCACAGCGCTGCCGCGCCGCACTGTACTGCCCTGCCCGAATGGCGAGGCCGGGCACCGGCCGGGGTGGGGGAACAGGATGGGAACGGCGTTCGGAACTGGAGGTTCGTGTGCGCTCACAGGCGCCTGACAACCCGCCCTCGGCGCGGATGGCACTCACCGGGGACGGGCTGGAGCGGCGGACGCTGCGAACGGAGCTGCTGCTGGTCCTCGCCCTCTCGCTGGGGGCGAGCGCGGTCTCCTCCGTGATCCACTTCGTCGGAGCTCTGACCGAGCCGGGCGGCCTGGCCGACCAGGCGGCACAGCTCAACTCCTCCCGGGCGCCGGGACGGCCGTGGCTCGATCTGGCCTGGCAGCTCTTCAATATTGTGACGGCGCTGGTACCTGTCGCCCTCGTCGCACACCTGCTGGGGCGCGAAGGGGCCGGAGGGCTGCGGGTGATGGGGTTCGACCGGCGCAGGCCCGGCTTCGACCTCGGCTGGGGCGCCGCGGTCGCGGCCGGGATCGGCGGCTGCGGTATCGCGTTCTATCTCCTGGCCCAGGCAAGCGGGTTCAACCTCACCGTGGAGCCCGAATCGCTGCCCGGGGTGTGGTGGAAGTACCCCGTACTGATCCTCTCCGCTGTGCAGAACTCCGTTCTGGAGGAGGTGATCGTGGTCGGCTACGTACTGCGCAGGCTGGGCCAGTTGGGCTGGTCCGTGCCGGCCGCCGTGTGCGCGAGCGCTGTGCTGCGCGGGTCGTACCACCTCTACCAGGGGGTCGGCGGATTCTTCGGGAACCTGGCGATGGGTCTCGTCTTCGGCCTGCTGTACCGGCGTTGGGGGCGGGTCGGACCGCTGGTGGCCGCGCACGCGCTGATCGACATCGTCGCCTTCATCGGCTACGCGGTGCTCGCCGGAAGGGTGGACTGGCTGCCCACACCGTGACCCGACCCAGCCGCCGCAGCCGGGTCACGGCGGGCATGGACACGACGGGTCGGAACGGGACACGACGCGGCCCGGCGGCGTAACCGGTGGTCACGGCGTGGCACTCGGGGCCGTCACAGCTCCACTTGTAGGTGTGCGTCCAGGACCGTGAAGGCGCTTCCGCCCAGCAAGGTGCGCTCACCGCGCAGCCGCGTGCGGACGAGACCCGTACGCCGCGAGAGCTGCATGCCGGTGAGGTCGTCGCGGGAGAGCCGTTCGGACCACAGCGGGGCCAGAGCGGTGTGCGCGCTGCCGGTGACCGGATCTTCGGCCACTCCCACGGCGGGTGCGAAGACCCGTGAGGCGTAGTCGTGCTCCGCGTCGCCGTCCGCGGGGGCCGTGACGATCACGACACCGCTGGGAAGCGCCGCTGCCGCCGCCGGGTCGGGCGCGAGTCCGCGCAGCGTCCGCTCGTCCGCGACCTCCAGGAGCAGCATGCCCAGGCTCCCCGTGTCCCAGGCGGCCACGGCATCGGTGCCGAAAGCGGCGGAGGCGTCCTCGGGGACAGGGATCGGGGTGAGCCGTGCGGTCGGGAAGTCGAGGGTGAGGGTGGCGTCCGGCTCGTGGGTGGCCAGGAGCACTCCGCTGAGCGTACGGAATCGCACCGTTCCGCCCTTCGGCAGCAGCCCGTCGGCGGCCAGCAGATGCGCGGTGGCCAGCGTCGCGTGGCCGCACAACGGGACTTCCGTCGTCGGCGTGAACCAGCGCAGCTCCCAGTCCGCCTCCCCGTCGTCGGGCAGCGGGCGCGTGAAGGCGGTCTCGGACAGATTCATCTCGGCGGCGAGGGCCTGGAGGCGGGAGTCGTCCGGATACGGGCCGGCGTCCAGGAGGACGACGGCGGCGGGGTTGCCGGTGAAGGGGCGCTCGGCGAAGGCGTCGACTGTGCGGATCCTCATGCGCGGGAGCGTAGAAGCCCGCTGCCGGATCTCGATACAGCCAATTCCAGGTGAGTGGCTCCGTCAGTGGCCCGGTTGAAGGCCGGCAGGGGCTCGGTTGCTGGACTGGTATATGCCGCAAAGAAGGCGCGGCAGTGGCCGCTGGGGCTCAGGTGGACGGTTCGATGGCTCTTGATGGTCCGGATCCGCTTGGGGGCCGGCGTGAGAGGAGGAGAGCTGGGTTGTCACGCGACAGGTTCCGATATATCGTTGAGTCATCGCGACTGATCAAAGATGTGTAGTGAAAGGAGTCAGCGATGTTTCCCGACGGAGATGAACGAGGCACACGAGGGTTCGGCGGATTCGGACCCGGTGAGCGGCGGGGCCCAGGGGGCCCGGGGCCGCAGGCGTATGGCCGGCCGCGGTCCGCATTCGGCCCCTTCGGGCCGCCCTTCGGCGGCGGACCTCCCTTCGGGGGGCGGGGCCGGGGGCACGGCGGCCCACGCGGCAGGGCGCGGCGCGGTGATGTCCGTGCGTCGATCCTGGCGCTGCTCAAGGACCGGCCGATGCACGGTTACGAAATGATCCAGGAGATCGCCGAACGCAGCGGCGGCGCGTGGAAGCCGAGCCCCGGTTCGGTCTACCCGACACTGCAACTCCTGGAGGACGAGGGCCTGATCAGCAGCGAGAGCGAGGGCGGCAAGAAACACTTCTCGCTCACCGACGCCGGCAGGACCGAGGCGGAAGCCGGAGCGGACGCCCCCTGGGAGGACGCCGGGCGAGGGGTCGACTGGGAGGCCCTGCAGGAGGTGCGTACCGCGGCCGGCGGGCTGGCCTCGGCGTTCCAGCAAGTGTGGGCCACCGGTACGCCCGATCAGCGGGAGAAGGCACTCGGAGTCGTCAATGACGCCCGCAAGAAGCTCTACCTGATCCTCGCCGAGGAGGACTGAATCCCAGGCGCCGCGAGAGGTGCGACCAGCGCCGCTCGGAGTGCCGGGGCGGCCGGGTCCGGTGACAGGCCGTGCCCGGCCGATTCCGCGTAGGGCCGGGGGCACCGCCGCGTGCGGTGACGGACGGCAGGGCGGGTTGCGCCGGGCTGGGGGGAGAGGGCGCGCTGTGCGGCCTCTCAACTGGCGGGGCCTTCGCCGGTGCTCAGTGCTGTGGCCTGGATCCGGCCCTTGCCGCATACGGTCCCCAGGCTCCAGCCCGCACTGATCGAGTGACGCTCGTCGGGTGGGATGACCCGCAGTGCGCCCGGCGTGGGACAGGCTCCGTCGGCAGGGTCGCCCGAGGAGGGGACGACGGTCCAGTGCAGTCGGCTCCAGGCGCGGTCGCCGGGCTTCAGCGTGAAGGGCTGCGCATTGTGTTCGCGGTCCCTGGCGGTTTCCGTCGGGATCCGGGCGCCGCTGTCCGAGGTGAGCTGAAGACCTGGCCAGCCCTGTGTACGGCACGGCCTGTCCGAGGTGTTGGTGACGACGAGCGCCGCGTAACGGTTGCCCGCAGCCGCTTCCAACTGGTGCAAGGAGGCGGAGAGCGCGCCGGGGGCGCAGTGCGGGGACCCCGCGCCCTGCCCGCCGGGCGAGCGCGGTGCGGGCGCGGGGTGGGACCCCTTGCCTGACGTCTGCCCGGGGGAGGACGTTGACGTGGCCGGACTCCGTGGCGCATTCGAGTGCGCGTGGGTCCGGGAGTCACCGGGGGCGGGTCCACCGGATGAGGGCGATACGTTGGAGGGGCCCGAGGACGGTGACGAGCACCCCGTCACCGCCAGGGCCGCCGCGACCGCCAGGGTGAGGACGGCCTGACGGACGGTCGCCCGCCGGGCGGCCGGGCGACCGGGCACGGGTCGCCCGGAAACGTACCGGCCGGGTACGCGCCGTTCGGGGCTCCGCCGGGCGGGTGCCGCGCGCTGATGGAGAGTTCGACGCGTCGAGGGTGCATGGTCTGGGGCCATGGGGTCTCCCGGTGCTCCCGTAAGCGGATCTCACGCCCTTGGACTGACTTACTGCTCGGGAGGTTCCCCGCTACTCCCCGCTCACTCCCGGGCGCCGGTGCGGTGCGCCTCCAGTCGCCGGATGCGCCCAGTGTCCAACAGGTCGTAGACGCGGGGCCGAGGGGAGTCGTGTTGACGGAGTCCCGGGTACCGCGCGTGCCGACCGCCGGATGCGGTGCTTCTCCTCCCCAGGGAGGAGGGCTCGGGGGAAGTGCCCAACTCTTGGGGGACGGGCATATGCCACGAGATGCCGATGTCCCGCGCAGGTGTATGTGATGTGGTGTTCGGGTGCAGAGTTCTACACCCTCCAGCGAACCGACCGGCCCGGGAGCCGAAGAGCAGGTCAGCGATGCGCTGGCCATCATGATCGACACGGCTCGCCGCCGGGCGGCCCGTGACGGTGACCGCCAGATCGACACCGCGCACCTGCTGCACAGCCTGCTGGAGTCGGACCGCGACATATGGGAGCTGCTGGAGGGCGGCGGCCCCCAGGTGGGGAAGCTCCTCGGCTATCTCGTCCAGCGCAGTATCGGCTATGGGCTGACCTGGCAGAGCCGCTTGGAGGACTCGGGAGCCGTTCCGGCGGTCTCGGAGCAGCCCGGCGGGCTCCCCGGCTGGTCTCCCGCGGCGGCGGCCGCACTGGAGCTGGCCGTCGAGCGCGCCCGACGGCACGGCAGGGCGAACGCGGAGGGTGTGGACCTGTTCGCGGGCGTGGTGGCGGACGAGGAGTGCCGGGGCGTCGAGGTACTGCGCCGCGCGGGCGTGGACACCGGCGTCCTGGCAGTACGTCTGGGAGTCGCGGACCGATCCGCGTGCGGGAACCAGGGCCGGTAGCCGGGCCGCAGCGGCGCTGCGCGCGAGCCGGGCGTGGCCCTGGAGGCTGCCCCGGGGCGGCGCAGCGCCGTCAGGTGCGGACGTGGACGTCAACGAGTGGTGAGGTAACCCGGGACAGGGGTGCCCGGGGACAGGTCGTCGGCGGGAATGGGGGTGCCGTATGTCGGTGCGACGGGCAGGACGCCGGTCCAGTACGGCAGTGCGAGGTCTTCCGGCTCGTCGTTCGGGCCGCCGGCGCGGACCTTCGCCGAGACCTCCTCAAGATCCACCCGGATGACGGCGGTCGCGGCCAACTCCTTCGCGTTCGCCCCGCGCGAGTCCGCGACCCGGCCCGGGACGACCGATTCCACGATCGCGTCGAGCGCCTGGATCCGCTCCTCGTGGTCGGTGACCTGGTGTGCGATGCCGTGTGCCACCACCGTGCGGTAGTTGATGGAGTGGTGGAAGGCCGACTTGGCCAGCACCAGGCCGTCCACATGCGTCACCGTCACACACGCCGGCAGGCCCGGGTCGGTATCGCACGCCTCGCGCAGGGGGCGCGAGCCGGTCGAGCCGTGTATGTAGAGGCGCTCGCCCACGCGCGCATACAGCGTCGGCAGCACGACGGGCGCGCCGTCACGGACGAACCCCAGATGGCAGACATAGCCGTCGTCGAGGATCGCGTGCACCAGCTCGCGGTCGTATGTCACGCGCTCGCGGGCGCGGGCCGGGGCCGTGCGCGGGGTGCGGGCATAGGGGGACGCGGCGCCTCCGTCCGTGGTCTCCCCGGCAGGCTCTCCGGTGGTTCCGGCGGATTCTGAGCTGGTCAAGACGATTCCCCTTGCCTCGTCGATTGCACTAGTGCATAATCTTCTTTGTGCTAGGAGACTACAGGATCGAAGGCAAGGGTGCAGCTGAAATCGCGGTCAGCGTGGAGCGTGGAGTCGGCACGGGAAAGCTGAGCCCTGGAGAAGTGCTTCCGCCCATGCGGGAGTTGGCGATCGAGCTGGGGGTGAATCCGAATACGGTGGCGGCGGCCTACCGCACCCTCCGTGACCGTGGGGTCATCGAAACCGCCGGCCGTAGAGGCAGTAGGGTGCGCGAGCGGCCCGCTTCGGCGCCGCGCGAGTCCATTCGGGTCGAGGTGCCCGATGGGGGCCTCGACATTTCCACGGGGAACCCCGACCCCGCTCTGCTGCCCCCGCTCGGTGACGCCTTCGCGGTCGCCACCGAGTGCGCGGCCCGCGTGCCTGTCCTCTACGGGACACCGGACATCGATCCGTGGTTTGCGGCACTCGCCCGTGCCGCCTTGCATGCGGACGGGCTGCCGGAGGGCCCGCTCGCTGTTGCCTCGGGATCCCTGGACGCCATCGAGCGCGTGCTGAGCTCGCATCTGCGCCCCGGTGACTCCGTGGCCGTCGAGGATCCGGGCTGGGGGAGCCTGCTGGATCTGGTGCCTGCGCTGGGGCTGCGTCCGCTGCCTGTCGCCGTTGACGACGAGGGCCCGGTCCCGGCCGAGTTGGAGCGTGCGCTGGGGGAGGGGGCACGGGCGGCCGTGGTCACCGGCCGGGCCCAGAATCCGACGGGCGCGGCCATCACGGCGCAGCGGGCTCGTGAGCTGCGTGAGGTGCTGAGCGGTCACCCCGATGTGCTGACGATCGAAGATGATCACGGGCACGGCATCGTGAATCTCCCGCTTCGCCCTGTCGTCGGCGCCACCCGACTCTGGGTGCTGGTGCGCTCCACCGCCAAGGCGTACGGGCCTGATCTGCGCCTGGCGATGCTCACGGGTGACCCGCTGACGGTCGACCGGGTGCGCGGCAGACAGCGGCTGGGCCCCGGCTGGGTCAGTCACCTGATCCAGCGTGCGGTGGCACACCTATGGGAGTCGGAGGTGCTGGACGCAGTGGCAGTCGCCGAGTCGTACGGGCAGCGCCGGGACGCCCTGATGCGGGCACTTTCCGAGCGGGGGATAGCGAGCCATGGGTGCAGCGGCATGAATGTATGGGTACCGACGCCGGACGAAACGGGGCCGGTTACCCGGCTGCTGCGTGCGGGGTGGGCCGTTGCCCCCGGTGCCCGCTTCCGCCTGGCATCGCCGCCCGGCCTGCGGTTGACCGTGTCGCCGCTCGTCATGGATGACATCCCGAAGCTCGCCGCCGACGTCGCGGCAGCCCTGCGGCCGGGAGAGGCCCGGCGGTACGACTGAGTGTGGGCGGGTGCGGGGTCACAAGAACCGCGGGGACTGGTGCTGGATGCCCAGGCACTGACGAGACGCTTGAGGTGGGGGAGGGGTGGCCCGTGATGCGGTCAGAGTTTGCGGAAGTCCCAGGAGACGAGCGATTCGGGAGTCAGCCGAAGCCAGGCGTGCCGGCCATCGTGGGGCATCCGGTCGAGGCCGAAGTATTTGATGGGGAACAGTCGCTCGGCCTCGGCCAGTTCGGGGCAGGGCTCACCTTTGCGAGGTGCCTCACCGATGAACTCCACGCGGCCCGACAGCTCCACCCCGCGCAGCTCGCCATAGTCCTCGCCGTCATCCACCACCACCGCCACCCGCGGGTCGTGGCGCAGTTGAGCCCAGCGCCTGCTACGGGTGATCGAATACAGCCACAGCGAGCGGCCGTCCCAGCAGAACCACAGAGCGCCGACGTGCGGTGCCCCGTCGTCGCTCACCGTGGCAACCCGGCAGGTGCGCTGATCCAGGAGAAACGCATCGCGTTCCTCGGGCGTCATCATGATCCGGCGACCCCGCCGCTGCTCTGTGACGGCCATGCGTCTCTGCCTCCAGCGCTTCGATGACTGCGTACGTCGTGGTACCTGGGCGTACCCCGCACCCGTGAAGTGAGCAGGCACCACGCTCGGCGATTTCATTTCCTGATGGAGTGTCAGGAAATCATGGACGCTCTTCCCGTGTTGCGCAATGCCCCCTATGGTGCGCCCCGCACGGCCACGGCGTGGAGAGGGGCGGCGCATCGCAGCCGACTCGGAAGACGAGACAGTGAACGCGGAACACGAATGGGGAAACGATGCCTCCGAATGACCGATTCGCCGCCCAACTCGACCCCGCCACGGCCGCCCTGCTCACCATCGAGTGCCAGCGCGGCGTCGTCGGCGAGGAGAGCGCGCTGCCCGAACTCGCCCAGGAGGCACGGGAGTCAGGTGCGCTGGGGCGGATCGCGTCGCTGGTCGCCGCCGCACATCAGGCCGGGATCCAGGTGCTGCACGCCGTTGCTGAACGCCGCCCCGATGGCAAGGGTGCCAGCCGTAATGCCCGGCTCTTCCGTGCCGCCGAGCGGCTGCCGGTGCGCCAGCTGATGGGCTCCTCCGCCGTACGAGTAGCGGATCCCATATCCGTGGCGGAGGAGGACCTGGTGGTGAGGCGGCTGCACGGGCTTTCGCCGCTCGCGGGCACCGACGTGGACGCGCTGTTGCGGAATCTCGGGGTCCGGACGCTGGTGATCACGGGGGTCTCGGCCAATGTGGCCGTGCCCAACACGGTCTTCGACGCCGTCAACCTTGGATACACCGCTGTGGTGCCCGCCGACGCCATCGCGGGGGTCCCTGCCGACTACACCCCGGCGATGGTGCGCAACACCTTGTCCCTGATAGCGACGGTCACCACCACCGAAGAGGTACTCGCCTGCTGGAATGCCTGAACCGGCCCTCGCTCGGCCCGCAGCGCAGGCCACTTCGGGCCTCATCCGCCGGCGAAACTGCCATGAGGAACTGGCCATGCTCAGGGCCGGGATGGCTGCGCAGGGCGGCCGAAGCAGGCACCTCCCCCCTGCGCGGCCCTCCCGCCTTCACTGCTCCTGGCACCTAAGCACTCCACGGGACGTCGCGCGCCTGCTGTATGTCTCCGGTCCCGCTGGGAGACCCCGCGACGACAGTTATGACGGCTTCGGGTGGTGGTGCCGAGGTCGGTGTTCGGTCAGGCCCACGAGTATGTGGTGGACCGGCGGGGCCACCAGTTCCGGGACGGTGAGGGGGTCGAGTGCGCTGTAGAACGCGTTCTGCGCGTCGCGCAGTGCCCTGCGCAGGTGGCAGGCCGTGTGCAGCGGGCAGGGCGGGTCGCTTTCGCAGGCCACCACTTCGGCCTCGCCTTCGAGCATCCGGACCAGCCACCCCACCGAAGCCTCCCGCCCGAGTCCGGTCAGAGTGAGCCCCCCGCCCTGGCCCCGGCGTGCCTCGATCACCCCCAAGTGCTGGAGACGGGTGATCGCTTTCGCCAGATGCGTGTGGGGCACGCCCATGGACTGGGCCACCTCGCGAGTGGTGAGCGGGGGTTGGTCGTCCCGGGATACCGCCAGGCGCATCACGCAGCGCAGGGCCAGGTCCGTGAATTTCGTCAGCCGCACAGCCAGACGCTAACAAAGACGTATGTAACATTCGTATTTGCAGGGTGTTCGGCACAGCGCGGATGTCCTGCGTGTGGGTTCGTCTTGAGGCTGGCCGCGGAGGGGCAGCCCGGGGCGGTGGACGATGTGCATCGGACGGTGACACCTGATGAGCGCGGACGGCGACAGCCTTCCCGAGAGCGCTGAGAGCGCTGAGAACCCGGCTCGGCCGCGAGTCCTGTGCGAAACCGCGGCGCTCGATGGTGCCTCTGCACGGGCGGGCGCCATGTGGCGGCTTGAGGAGCCGGGGCGGCAACTGGACGCCAACGTCGTGCGGATCCCGCCCGCCCGCTGCGTGGAGACCCATTACGAGCCGGACGTCGATGTCCTCCTGCTGGTCACGGCGGGCGGGGGCAGCCTGGGTTCGGCTGATGGTCCGCGCCCTCTCAGCGAGGGCAGCCTCGTATGGCTGCCCCGACGCTCGACGCGCAGCCTGGCCGCGGGTGACCAGGGCATGACCTACCTGACCGTTCACCGCCGCCGGGGTGGCATGCGCATCCAGCCGCCGCCCGGAGCCGCTCCGCTCGTTCCCTGAGCCGGCACCGGCCCACCGGATGCCCGGTCCGAGATGCGGCTACCGGATGCCCGGCCATGGAGGCCCGTGCACCGGATGCCTGGCCCCCAGGCCCTGGCGTACCGGATGCCCGGCCATGGCCCCGGCCGAAGGTGCTCGACCCGGCACCGGGGTGCGGGACGCCCTTCAGGAATCCGCGCTCCGGATGCCCGTGCGCTCCCCGCTCCCGGCCGCTCCGGACTGTGCGCGTCGTCGCCTTGCCCTCCGTGTGCCGTTCCGCCCTGGTGGACGTGGCCCAGCCCGCCGGCCGGCTCGTCGTCGCCTGCATAGGTTTCTCTAACCCGGAGTAAAGCAGGCCAATTCGGCGGCAAAATGTACGTATTTCCTGAACGTTCTCTCCGCCGTACGAGTGAACAGGTGCGAGCGCGATGATCGCGTGCGGCTCTAGGTTCAATGGTGATCGGCTTCCGCCGCCGCACGTCCCGGAGAGGTCATGTCCTACACCTCCGCTCCTGACCAGCCGCACCCGCTTCCGGCCCGCCCGACACCGCCCTGGCCCTCCGTCCCACCCGCCGACGTCTGCTTCCCCAGCGAAGAGGGCGAACCGCGTGCCGTGTACGAGGCAATCCGCGACGAACTGCTGCTCGACGGGCGGGCCCGGCTCAACCTCGCCACTTTCGGCACCACTTGGATGGAGGACGAGGCGCGCGCCTTGATGGCCGAGACCGCCGACAAGAACCTCGTCGATACGCAGGAATACCCGCAGGTCGCGGACATGGAAGCCCGCTGTGTGCGGATGCTCGCCGATCTCTGGCACGCCCCCGATCCGGCCCGCGCCACCGGATGCTCCACCACCGGCTCCAGCGAAGCCGCCATGCTCGCCGGGCTCGCGCTCAAGCGCCGCTGGCAGCAGCGCCGACGAGCGGCCGGCCAGGACACCGCGCGGCCCAACCTCGTCGCGGGCGCCAACGTGCAAGTGTGCTGGAAGAAATTCTGCGCGTACTTCGATGTCGAGCCCCGGCTCGTCCCCCTCGCCCCTGGGCGTCTGCACCTGACCCCCGACATGCTGGGGCAGTACTGCGACGCCGACACCATCGGTGTCATCGGCATCCTCGGCTCCACCTTCGACGGCTCCTACGAGCCCGTCTCCGGGCTCTGCCTCGCCCTCGACGGCATCCAGCACGCCACCGGCCATGACATTCCCGTCCATGTCGATGGTGCGTCCGGCGGGTTGATCGCCCCGTTCCTCGACCCCGACCTGCTGTGGGACTTCCAACTCGCCCGGGTCGCCTCCATCAACACCTCCGGCCACAAATACGGCCAGGTGTTCCCCGGCCTCGGCTGGGCCCTGTGGCGGGACGCCGACGCGCTGCCGAGCGAACTGATCCACCAAGTCGACTACCTCGGCGGGGAGATGAGCACGTTCTCCCTCACCTTCACGCGCCCTGCCTCACACATCGCCGCCCAGTACTACACCTTCCACCGCTACGGGCACGAGGGAATGCGACGGCTCCACCTTGCCTCGCGCAATACCGCTCGCACCCTCGCGGACGGCATCGCCGGCCTGGGTCTCTTCGAACTGCTCACGGACGGCAGCGAGTTGCCTGCCTTCGCATTCCGTCTCACCGACGAGGCCCGCGCGGGCGGTCTCCACGAACGGGGCATCGCGCTCGCGATGCGCGCCCGCGGCTGGCAGCTCCCCTCCTACCCCCTGCCCGCCGGTCTCTCCGACACCTGGGCGCTGCGCGTCGTGGTCCGCACCGGATTCACCCCCCGACTGGCCTCCATCTTCCTCGACGACCTCCGCCACGCCGCCCGCGACCTGGCCTTCTCGACCGTCCTCGGCCAGGGGAAGGGCCGTGTCCCCGCCGCTCTGGAGCCGCGCGCGGTCACCGCCGTTTGAGCGCGGCGCGCCCCGTCCTGTGGGCCGGGACCTCCTCAACTCCCGGCTGACGGGCCAGAAACGGGGGTGCGGCGCCTGCGGAGCCGGATCCTGCCGCCCCGGGCAGGGACGAGCGTCACCGATACGAGCCGTGCGGCTTCCGGTGGGCCCGCCGGCTCGGGAATGGCTGTCGCGAGGATCTCCCGCAAGACGGTCTCGATCTCCAACTGGGCGAGCGGCACGCCGATACAACGCCGCACACCGCCGCCGAACGGCGTCAGCGAGTACGGCGCGGGGTCCCCGCCCAGGTGCCGCTCCGGCCGGAAGACATCCGGTTCCGGCCACAGCTCGGGATCGAGATGGGTGAGCGGGAAGAGCGCGGCCACGAACGCGTGCCGGGGCACCGGGTGGCCGCCGAGTTCGGTGTCGTGCGCCGCGGTGCGCATGGCGTTGTAGACGGCGGGCCGCAGTCGCCCGGACTCCTTGAGGACGGAGGCAAGTACGAGGTCCGAACCGGAGTCGAGGTCGGAGACAAGAGCGTCGCGGGCGGCAGGGTGGTGGGCGAGCAGGTGCAGGGTCCAGGCGATCGTGGTCGCCGTGGTCTCGTAGCCGGCGAGAACGAGGCCGGTCAGCTCGTCCAGGAGCTGTACGTCGTCCAATCCGGCGCCCTGCTCGTCGCGTGCGCCGAGCAGCAGGGACAGCACGTCGTCACGGTGGGCGCGGTCGGGCGCCGCCCGGCGCGCGGCGATCTCCTCTCGGGTGAGATCCCGTACCGCCGCGCGGAGCCGGTGGAAGCGACCGCCCGGCGAGAGCGGACCCAGGTCGCGCCGCAGCGGCCCGGGCAGAAAGAGCACGGCGAGGTTGCCCGTGGCGACGAACCCGTTGAGCGCGTTCCGGAACATGGCGGTCCGGGCCGGGTCCGTCAGTCCGAAGACAACCCTCAAAATGACGTCGAGCGTCAGCCGCTGCGCCCACGGCCGTACGGGCACACCGTCTCCGGACAGCAGCTCGGGCAATCCAGCGTGCACCAGCTCCCGCACCCGCTGTGTCCAGCAGGCGATCCGCGCCCCGTGGAAGGGCGGCAGCAGCAGTTTGCGATGGAGCAGATGCCTGGGCGGCGGCGTGCAGATCAGCGACCCGGAGCCGAGCGCGGGCGCCAGCAGGGCGGCGGCGTCGCCCCCGGTGAACCGCTTGTGATCCGTCAGAACAGCCCGGTTGGCCGCGGCGTCGGCCGCGCATACGAGAGCAGCGCGGTAGGGAAAGGTACGCAGCGAGAAGACCGGCCCGAACTGCCCGCGCAGGGAGCGGGTGTAGCCCTGCGGGTCCCGTAGCATCCGGGCCGTCTGCACGGCGCGTGGCGCACGGGCGGTCGGCGGGAAGCGGCGGGGGTCCCATGGTGGTTCCAGGGTGAACGCGTCGCTCATGGCCGGGGTGCTCCTCGCAGCGGTGGGGGAGAACTGGGGGTGGTGGGCCGGGAAGGCGATGCTGGTCCCGGCTGATCCCGGCCGGGCTGGGCGCGACCAGTACGGTCCGGCCGATCAGGCTCGATCCGATCCGATCCCGTCCGGTCGGGCTCTGGGCTCGGGCTGGTTCGGTTCGGACTGATGCGGCCTGCTCGGCCTGGTTCAGCCGGGTGGTGCCGACTGCCAGGGCCCTGCCGGGTCGTCGTAGGCATCGTCGTAGCCGTCGGTGGCGATGGGCGCCTGGAGAAGCGTGTCCGGAATGGCGAATGCCTCGACGAGAGCGAGTGCGTGCGGGGCCAGTTCGGCGCTGACCCGGTCGATGGCGGGCCCCAGGTCCCGGACCACTTCGGCCGTGAGGTGTCCGTCCGCCAGCAGCAAGCCCGTGTGGGGGGCGAGGCATTGCAGGGCGAAGAGCTGGAACACCTGCTCCAATAAGCTTCTCGTGGCATCGTCGCCCGCACGGGCGGCCGAGGCCAGGAACGCCTCAGCGGCCTGCCGGGTGGCGTACGCCCCGACGAGGTCCAGGGCCGGGTTCACCGCGTGGTTCCAGCGGTCCAACGCGGTGGGGCTGGGCCGGCCGAGGCGACTGCGGGCGTCCTGGAGACAGGTCAGCTCGTGGCGCACGAGCAGTTCGAGCAGGAACGTGCAGTCGGTCAGCGGACCGCCCGGTGAGTCGGGCGGTGAGTCGATCGGTGGGCCGGCGTGCGAGGCGGTCCGTGCGGCGGGGGTGGCGGGCGGGCTGTAGCCGCGGCCGGTCAGCATGTCGGCTGCGGCCTTCGTCCAGACGACGAGGTTGTCGCCCTCGGCCGTCACGGTGCTCTCGATCGGGGTGATCAGATCGACGACGCGGTTGGCCGACAGCAGCCCCTGAGCGCCGCAGCGCTCCCGGCACTCGATCACGAGATCCCTGGCCTGCCACGTGACCCAGCCCTTCGTCGCCGCGACGAGGACCTCCGTCTCGGCGGACTCGGCGTCGTCCCGGTCCGCACAGCGCCGGGTGGCCTCGCGCAGCAGGAACGTCGCCGCGTAGGCACGGGCCGTGGCCCCGAGCAGCCTGCTTTGATGGCAGCGGTAGGCGAAGACCGGTACGCCGGATCTGCTCGCCGGTGCGAAGGTGTGCCGGCGGTGGGCGTAGCGCACGGCGATGGTGAGTGCCGCCCTGGCGCCGCCCAGCGCCGCGCCGCTCAGGCAGAGCTTTCCTGTGGTGACCCGCTGGATGGACCGCAGGAACCGGCGGCGCCGACTGCCGAAACCGCTGCGGAAGGCCCCCTCGGCGGTCAGGTCCGCATGCTCGCCGGCCAGCAGCGCCGTACGCGGCAGTGTCACCTGGTCGAACGAGGTGATGGCATGATCGACCGCCGACCCGGGCGTCTCCGAGAGCGGGCGGACCCGGATGCCGGGGAGCGTCCCCGTCTCGTCCCGCAGGGGTACGAGGAAGAGGAATACTCCGCAGTCCTGTTCACGAACGATCAGTCTGGCCGCGACCAGACCGCTCTTGGGCCCGCCGACGGGTCCTGTGTTGGGCATGAACTTCTGAGCGTCCCGCGACGGCGTGTGCAGAACGAACGTGTCGGTATCCGGCTGGTAGGCCGCCGTGGTCTCCAATTCGGCGGCGTTGTTTCCGTAGCCGAGTTCGGTGATCAATACGGCGCCGTACCGCCGTAGCAGGGTGAACGGCGAGAGGTCCACCGTGTGCCGGGGATCGAGTTGGAGGAGGCTGCCCAGGAAGAGGTTGTAATGGATGGTGGCCAGTGTGGTGAGTGAGCCGTCCACCGTTCCCAGCCACTCGTGCAGCGAGACCAATCGTGCCGTTTCCGTGACCAATTTCTCCACGGATTCGACTGCTTCATTGACCACTCGCAATCGCTCATAGGCGAGTTCGGATCGTTCTGCGGGCGGTAGGCCGTCGCGGTAGTGGAAAATCTCCCGGCCGAGCAGCTCCGTCCAGGGGCCGTGCAGGTCCTCGAAACGCCCCTCGAAGAGCACCTCCGTCAGCAACGGCACCTGCACCCGCGCCTGAGCCGGGCCATGGCCCTGCCCCTGCTCCTGGCCCGGTAGGACGGCACTGCCGTCGGCCGTGCTCTTTCCCACCACCGCGATCGCGTCCACTTCGGATCTACCTCACAGAGCGCCGAAGAGCAGGTGGCTTGCCGAGTTGGCCGGATCCTCGTCGCCGTAGTACTGCGCGGCAGCGGTCATCAGACGGTCCTTCGCCAGATGCCCGTCCTGGTCCGTCAGCCGGTCGAAGGCCGCCTCGGCCTCGCCCGGGGGAACACCGATGCCGACCAGAACGGTGATGAAGTCGTCCTTGCCGACCAGGCCGTCGTCGTCCCGGTCGGCAAGGTGGAATCCGGCGGAGTAGAGCGGGCCGATCAGGGTGTCGAAATTCGCGCTCAACTGGTGCAGGGCCTGCTGGAACTCGCTCTTGTCGATCCGGCCGTCGCCGTCGGCGTCGGCGGTCTCCTGCAGGGCTCGCCAGTAGTTCATCATCTCCTCGGCGTACTTCTTCCCCTTCGCCGTCTGCTCCTCGCCGAAGGCAGCCAGAACGCGCCCGCCCATCAACTCGAAATCATCTTGGGAGATTACGCCGTCGGCGTTGGCGTCCAGGAGAGAGAACAATTTTTCGTACTTCTGATCGAGCAGTGTGCCCATGTGTTCCTCCAGTGCTGACAGTTCATCCGAAACGAGGGAGAGAATACCGGCGTCCGATTGGGCGAAACCACCCGTCAATTGCTCCTCCTTCGAGTGAAAAAGGAGCGTCAACGGGGGCGCGTACGCGTGGGTGGGGCGCGGGTGCCGCCTCCCGCACCGTTGTCATCGCCTCCGGCGGACAGGCGCCGTTGTCGTGGCCTCCGGCGCCGCGACAAGGACGGGCGCCCGCGTCCCTGCCGGACCGGAATCGGAGAGCGCGCAATTTTTCGACGGTCTCGATCGTTGCCGTTTCCGGGGCCACGGCGCGGGTCACGGCGAGCCCGTGTCCGCGAGGGCCCCGCCCCTCCCCGGCCCAGGGCTGGGTGAGGACATGAAGCGAAGATTCCAGGAGGTTCCGTGGCCAGCTCAGGCAACGCACAACCGGCGCTCTCACGGCTGCGGTTGCGGCCCGCCGCGTTCGGCGCCGATCCCACCGGTGAGCGGATGGAACGGATCCGCCGGTCCCCTCATTTCGGGGAGAAGTCGTTCCGGAACCCCGAAGGACCCCCGGCCGATACCCCGCCCACCGGCTCCAAGACCGAGTTCGCGAAGGTCTACTTCCAGAAGGAAGCACGGCGGCGCCGGCGCCCGGCGGCGCCCATACCGCTGCACACCACCACGTCCGAGGACCTCGCACGGCCTCCGGCCACCGGGCTGCGGCTCACCTGGATGGGACACTCCAGCGTGCTCGCGGAGATCGACGGCCGACGGATCCTCTTCGACCCCGTATGGGGCCGGCGCTGTTCGCCGTTCACCTTCGCCGGGCCGAAGCGGCTGCACCCGGTCCCGCTGCCGATGACCTCCTTGGGGCCGGTGGACGCCGTCGTCATCTCCCATGATCACTACGACCACCTCGACCTGCCCACGATCAAGGAACTGGCCTCCACGGACGCCGACTTCGTGATACCTCTCGGTGTGGGGGCGCACCTGGAGCGCTGGGGCGTTCCGGCGGACCGGCTGCGGGAGCTGGACTGGGAGGAGTCGACGGAGATCGGCGGGCTGCGGCTGACCGCTACCCCGGCCCGGCATTTCTGCGGCCGTGGTCTGCGCAGCGGACAGCACACCCTCTGGGCGTCCTGGGCCGTCGAAGGGCCGTCGGGACACCGGATCTACCACAGTGGCGACACGGGATACTTCACCGGATTCCAGGACATCGGGGCCGCACACGGCCCGTTCGACGCGACCATGATCCAGATCGGTGCGTACAGCGAGTACTGGCCGGACATCCACATGACACCCGAGGAGGGCATGCGGGCGCACCTGGACCTCCAGGGCGGCCGGGCCGCCGGGGTGATGCTCCCGATCCACTGGGCCACGTTCAACCTCGCCCCGCATCCGTGGGAGGAGCCCGGCGAGGGCACCCTCGAAGCCGCCACCCGGGTGGGCGCGCGGGTGGCGCTGCCGCGCCCGGGGGAGCCTTTCGAGCCCACTGCCGAGCACGTCCCGTCCGCGCCGTGGTGGCGGGCCGTCGCCCAGCCGCCGGCCGAGGGCAGTACCGCCGCTCCGTCCACGCCGGAGGCCGCGCAAGAGGTCAGAACCACCGAGCCGGGCCAGGACACCCACGGGGCGGTCACGGCGTTGTAGGGAAGGTGCGGCCTGCGGCGGGCTGTTGGCCGGCGCCGGAACGAACGGGAGAGGCGGAAGCGCGAGGTGGCCGCCCCACGAGGAAGCGATCACCTAGGGTCACCCTATGAGGGACACACAGGGAAAGGCGGACGAGACCGCCGGGTCCGTACGTCTGGCGTCGCGGACGGGCAAATGGGTGCTGAGCTGTTCCGTGCTGGCCTCCGGAATGGCTCTGCTGGACGGCACGATCGTGAACATCGCGCTGCCCCGCCTAGGCCGTGACCTGGGCGCCACGCTCGCCACTCTCCAGTGGACCGTCAACGCGTACATGCTCACCCTCACCGGCCTGATCCTCCTCGGCGGCGGGCTCGGTGACCGCTTCGGCCGTCGGCGGATCTTCCTCGTCGGCGTCGTGTGGTTCGCGCTCGCCTCCGCACTGTGCGGCGTCGCCCCGGACAGCAAGGTGCTGATCGCCGCCCGCGCGCTTCAGGGCGTGGGCGGCGCACTCCTCACGCCGGGCTCGCTGGCCCTGGTGCAATCGACCTTCCGCCAGGAGGACCGGGCCAAGGCCATCGGTGCCTGGTCGGGGCTCGGCAGTGTCGCGGGGGCTGTCGGTCCGTTCCTCGGGGGCTGGCTGGTGGACGGTCCCGGCTGGCGCTGGATCTTCCTCATCAATCTGCCGCTGGCGGCCGTCGTGATCCTCGTGGCCCTCCGGCACGTCCCCGAGAGCCGCACCCCCGGCGCCACCGGCGACTTCGACGTGACCGGCGCGGCATTCGCCGCACTGAGCCTCGCGGGGGTCACATATGCGCTGATCGCGGCCTCCGGCCACCAGCCGGCCGCAGCGGTCGGGGTCGCGGCGGCCGTCGGTGTGGTCTGCGGGGCGGTCTTCGTGCAGGTGGAGCGCCGCCGCGCACATCCGATGCTGCCGCTCGGGATCTTCTCCGTCCGGCTCTTCTCGGCCGTCAACACCGTGACGCTGTTTCTCTACGCCGCGATCGGCGGCGTCTTCTTCATCCTCCCTATCCAGCTCCAGACCACCGCGGGCTACAGCGCGTTCCAGGCGGGTGTCTCCACCCTGCCGGTCACCGTCTTGATGCTCGCCCTCTCCGCCCCGGCGGGCGCGCTGGCCCAGCGCATCGGGCCCCGTATCCCGCTGACGCTGGGCCCGCTGGTCGCAGCGGCCGGTCTGCTCCTGCTCCGCCGTGTCGGCCTGGGCGGGACTTCATACGTGGTGGACGTGCTGCCCGCCGTGGTGATCCAGGGGCTGGGCATGAGTCTCTTCGTCGCCCCGCTCACCGCCACGGTTCTCGCCTCCGTCGATGTCTCGCGCTCCGGCATCGCCAGTGGTGTCAACAACGCGGCGGCACGCGCGGCCCAGCTCCTGATCGTCGCCGTACTGCCGCTTGCCGTGGGCCTCTCCGCGCACGGCTACACCTCTCCTCACGCGGTCGATGACGCCTTCGGGGCCGCGATGCTGATCTGTGCGGCGCTCTGTGCCGTATCGGCAGTCCTGGCCTGGTTCCTGGTCCCGAAATCAGCCCTCGAAGCCACCCCCGATCACGACGTCGCCCGGCCCGAGTGCACCACCTGCCTGGGCGTCTCGGGCCCGCCGCTGGAACCGGGCGAGGACACCGCTCGCTGACGGCCGGCCAACTCGCCGATCAGGGCAGGGCGCTTGGCCGGACGGCGTCTGGGGCGCGCGGTCTCACGCCCTCGTACCGGTGCCCTCACCAGCGGGCGTGGGCTCCTGGCTCTCCGGGGGCAGCTCCTGGTCTCCCGGAACCCGGTCTCCCGCCCACACCGCGGGGGTCCGCCCCGACCAGGGGCTCGCCTGTTCGAGTTGACCAGCGAGGCGGAAGAGGCGGCCTTCGAGCCCGTAGCCGGCGGCGAACTGCATACCGACCGGGAGCCCCGTCGAGGGGTCGGCCGTCACCGGCACGGACATGGCGGGCGTGCCCGTCACATTGAAGACCGAGCTGAACGGTGCGAGGTCGAAGAGACGGCGAAGCCAGCCGAGGCCGTCCAGTGCCTCCGCGCCCTCGGCGTGGGTGCCCAACGGCACGGGAAGTTCCGGCAAAGTCGGGGTGAGCAGTATGTCGTAGGACCCGAAGTAGCCGGCGAGGCTTCGCGAGACCCGGTTCCGGATCCCGAGAGCGGTGACGAACTGGGCGCCGCCGACCCGCTGTCCGAAGTGGTAGCCGGCGAGCACGGGCGGCTCAAGGGTCGAGGAGTCGACGGGACGGCCGGAGGCGGCGGCCAGCTCGTCGATCGAGGCCGCGAGATTCGCCGTCGACTGAACGGCGTTGGCCAGAACGAATTCTCCCCAGTCCGCCCCGAGGCCGACCTCGGCCTCCGCCACCTGGTGACCGAGGGATTCCAGCAGGCGCACGGTGCGGGAGAGCGCGTCCGCCACCGCCGGGGAGGTGCGATGTCCGCCCCATGCCTGGGTGAGCACCCCGATCCGCAGCGTGCCCGGATGCCGGACGGCTTCCTCCGCGTACGGCCGGGTCGGCTCCTGGGCGAAGTAGGGGTCACCCGGTTCCGGTCCGCGTATCTGGTCGAGCAGTACCGCGCTGTCGCGCACGGTGCGGCTGATGCTGCCGTGCACGGCCAGACCGTTGAAGATCTCGTCGGAGAAGGGGCCCACGGAGACCCGGCCGCGGGTGGGCTTCAGTCCGAACAGGCCGTTGTACGCGGCGGGAATGCGGATCGATCCGGCGGCGTCGGTGGCGTGTGCGATCGGGACCACCCCGGCAGCGACGGCCGCGCCCGCACCCCCGCTGGATCCGCCCGCGCTCCGCTCCAGGTGCCACGGGTTGCGGGTCGCGCCGTAGAGCACTGGTTCCGTCGTGGTGCTGTAGGCCATCTCCGGTGTCGCGGTACGCCCGAACGTCACGAGGCCGGCGCGTCGGAAGCGCCGCATCAAGGAGGAGTCGGCGTGCGCGATATGACCGGCCGCGAGGCGGCTGCCCAGCTCCATGCGTTTCCCGGCCATGGACACCGCGATGTCCTTGATCAGGAACGGGACTCCGGCCAGCGGTGTGCTGCCGGGGCCGGGCTCGTCCTCGGCGGGCCATGTCTCCACGATGGCGTTGATCCGCGGATTGACGGCCTGCGCGGCCTCACGTGCGGCGGACTCCAGTTCGGCCGGGGTCACTTCGCCGTCGGCCACCAGCTGCGCGAGCCCGACCGCGTCGAAGCTCACGTACTCGGAAAGTCTCACTGCCACTCCCAAAGAAAAGAACGATACCGTCGAGACCCGGACGATACCGCTCGGTATCGTCCGGGACGGGCTGGTACCGTAACAGGAAGTGGAGGGCCCACAACGAACCGGACGTCACGGAGCAGTCATGGCACCGACCGTCAGCAGGCCGAGCAGGGTGGCGAAACTGCCGCCTCGGGAGCGCATCCTCGACGCGGCGGAAGAGCTCTTCCAGAACGAGGGGATCCGGCGGGTGGGCGTCCAGACGATCGCCGAGCGGGCCGAGACCACCAAAATGGCCATCTACCGGCACTTCGAAACCAAGGACGCGCTGGTCGCGGAGTGGCTGCGCATCGTCGCCGCGGACTACCAGGCGGCCTTCGACCGGGTCGAGGCCGAGCACCCGGGCCGGCCCGGAGAGCAGATCATGGGCATCGCACGCTTCATCACCGAAGGGCTGCCGGCGATCTCCTACCGGGGCTGCCCGTTCATCAACTCCCTCGCCGAGCTGCCCGACCGCTCCCACCCCGCACGGCAAGTGATCGAGGAGCACAAGGCCCAGCAGACCCGCAGGCTGGTCGGTATGTGCGCCGCGGCCGGCCTGCCCGACCCCGGGCAGGCCGCGGCCGAGATCACCTTCGTCCTCGAAGGCGCGCAGGTCAGCACGCAGAACGGAAGCATCGATCAGGTGGGGGACCGGGTGCTGAGGATCGTCGAGGGCATCGTGGGCCAGCACCGCGCTTCGCCCGGCGCGGCCCGGACGGTCTCCGGCTGACCGCCCGCACCTTCGTGGCTACTTGCCCCTGGGGCGGACCAGCTGACGCGCGGGCGACTCGGCCGGCTTCTCGTCCGTGACCCAGGCACCCAAGGTGATTTCGGCGGTGATGCCGGGGCCGAACCCCGCGATGATTCCCTGGGTCGCGTGATCGGCGCCGCCGTCCTCGAAGAAGCGCTCCAGGGCGTCGAAGATGACGGCGCTGGCGATATTGCCCCGTTCGGTCAACGTGGCCCGGCTGTACCGGAACATCACCGGCGGCAGCTTCAGATGCGTACACAGGTCGTCCAGAATCCTGGGCCCACCCGCGTGGACGATGTAGAAGGCGAGCCCCGAGATGTCCCAGCCGCGCAGCTCGGCCACCTTGCGCAGCGCGGGGGCGAGGTCGGCCATCGTGCCGGGCACCCGCTTGTCGAGCATGAAGTGGAAGCCGGTGTCACGGACCGCGTACGAGATCCACTCCTCCGTGTCGGGCACCAGGTGCGAGGCGTTGTGATCCAGCCGCACGCCCGTGCCGCCGTCGTCGCCGCGGACGACCGCGGCGGCGACGGCGTCACCGAACAGCCCGTTGGACAGCAGATTGCCCACCTCCAGGTCCGTCGGCTGGTAACACAGCGAGCAGAACTCGCAGCACAGGATCAGCACGTTCGCCTGCGGATAGGCGGTGCAGAAGTCGTGTGCGCGGTTGATGGCCGCGCCACCGGCGGCGCAGCCGAGCTGGGCGATCGGCAGCTGCCGGGTCTGTGGCCTGAAACCCATGGTGTTGATGAGCCAGGCGGTCATCGACGGCATCATGAAACCGGTGCAGGAAACATAGATGATCATGTCGATGTCGCGGGGCGTGAGTTCGGCGTGAGCCAGCGCCCGCCGCGCGGTCTCGGGCACCCGCGCCTTGGCCTCCACCTCGTACCGGGCGTTGCGCTCGGTGAAGCCGGGGTGGCGCAAGGTGTCCTCGATGGGCTGCACCAGGTGGCGCGTCCGTACCCCGGTGTTGGCGATCAGACGCAGTGCGAGCCCCAGTTGGGGGTGCCCGGCGTGCAGCTCCCTCGCCAGTTCGAGGGTCTGCTCCCGGGTGATGACATGCTCGGGCACGGCGATGGCCGGCCTGCACAATGTGGCCATGCTCGCCTTCCCTACCAGGTCACCGGAAGGGTGAGCGGATGGCGCCAGATCGACACGGTGTTCCACCGCACCTCGTCCTCCGGCACGGCCAGCCGGAGGTCCGGGAACCGGGCGATCAGCGTGCCGATGGACACCTGGAGAGTCATCCGCGCCAGGTGGGAGCCGAGGCAGTGGTGGCTGCCGTATCCGAACGTCATGTGCCCGGCCGGCTCCTGCCGCTCGAAGTCCAGCTCGTCGGGACGCTCATACGCCAGGCCGTCGCGATTGGCGGTCAGATACGACACATGCACCATGTCGCCGGCCTGGATGAGCTGCCCGCCGACTTCCACGTCCTCCTGGGCCACCCGGGGGATGCCCACGCCCTGGCGGAACGGGATGTAACGCAGTAGCTCCTCCAGCGCTTTCGGCAGCAGCTCGGGCCGCGCTCGCAGCTGCGCCAGGTGGGAGCGGTGGGTCAGCAGGGTGTAGACGATATTGCTGATTTCGTAGGTGGTGGTGTCGTGCCCGGTGACCACCAGGAGCATGGCCAGCACGGCCAACTCCCCTTTCTCCAGCATCTCCTCCCCGATGCGGGCGGTGGCCATCGCGCTGATGAGGTCGTCACCCGGGTCACGGCGCCGTGCTGTGGTCAGCTCGGCGAAGTAGGCCCGCAGCGCTGCCTTCGCCTCGGCCGCCGAGGACGCGTCGGCCGCGCTCATCGACATCATGGCCATCGCCCAGCCGCGCAAGCGCGGGCGGTCCGCCTCCGGCACGTCCATCAGCTGACTGATCGTCATCAACGGCAGCTCGTTGGCCAGATCCGCGGTCACGTCGGCCGGTGCGCCCCGCTCGGCCATCTTGTCCAGCAGCGTGTCCACGCGCCGCTGCGTCCACGGGCGCAGCGCCTCGACCTGCGGGGTGGTGAAGGCTTTGACGACCAGCTTCCGCACCCGGTTGAGCGCGGGCGGGTCCATCAGGTTGATCGCCTCGGACTGGGCGATGGGAGCGGGAGTGATCCGCGGGAAGTCCTGGCCGATCAGTGCGGCTCTGCTGAACCGGCGGTCCGACGTTACGAGTTGAACGTCCTCGTAGCGCGTCACCAGCCAGCAGGTGCCCGTCCCGTACGGCATACGGACACGGGTCACGGGTGCCTCGTTCCGCATCCGGGTCATGAACGGATCGGGCTCCAGCGCTCTGTCGTGGCGGAACGGACACGTCCGCTCGGTACCTGTATGCGCAGTGGTCATCGCAGCATTCCCCCCTTGGTCCCGGCGCGTTCCTGGTGCGCCTTCGGAGGGCATACCCGCCTCAATCCGGCACCACGCCTGTAGGGTAAAAACCACTCTTATGGGGTTACTTCATGCCTGGATGACCGCTCGGTGTCCACTATCCTGTCCGCCCGCCGTGCTTCACCCGGAGTCTGTGCCGCGGATGAGGGTGTCCGGAGGCGCCGCCCTTGACGACCGGCCGACAGTGGCAGGAAGGGGCTGAATGTGCCCTGGGATTCACCTACGGTTCCCCCGACAAGGACGGCACCCTCACCCAGGGCGGCTACTCCAGCCATGTCGTAGTGGGCCAGGACCCCGCCCTCTCCGTGCCCGAAGGTATCGCGCTGGACGAGGCCGCCCCACTCCTGTGCGCGGCATCACCACCTACTCGCCGCTGCGCCGCTGGGGTGCGGAGCCCGGCAAGAAGGCGGCGATCGTCGGCCTCGGGGGGCCCGGTCACATGGCGGTCAAGCTCGCGCACGCGAGGGGTGCGGAGGTCACCGGGCTGTCGCAGTCGCTGAAGAAGAAGGAGGACGGCCAGCGTCCGGGTGCGGACCATCACCACGCCACGAGCGACCGGCCATGTTCGAGCAACTCGCCGGCTCCTTCGACCTCATCGTCAATACGGTGAGCGCGAAGATCGACCTGGACGCCTGCCTGGCCTGCTGACCGTGGAGGGCGCCCTGGTCAACGTCCGGGCCCCGGCCGAGCCGCTGTCGCTGAGCGCGTTCTCCCTCATCTACGGCGACCGGCTGTTCGCGGGCGCACAGATCGGCGGAATCCGCACGAACCAGAAGATGTTCGACTTCTGTGACGTGCACGAGATCGGCTCCGAGACCGAGGTCATCCCGTGCGAACGAGATCGACGAGGCGTACGGGCGCGTTCTCACTTCGGATGTGCGCTACCGGTTGGTGATCGACATCGCGACGCTGGGCGGCGAGTAGGAGAGGGAGGGCCAGCCGGACCGACCCGACCGGATCCCATGCCGGTCCGGGGCCGGGACGGCCGACCGGCCCTGGACGGTTCAACCGCTGCCGCCGGCCCGGCGGCCGTCAAGGGACGGGGCGCCGCGACGGGTCGTCCCCTTGTTCGGCTACTCTCGGCGCCACTGAGCGCCACGGATGTTCGCTCTGCGCCCGGGCGACGACGCAGGTGCACTGCAACGAACCGTCACTCGGGAGACGCCCGCGCATGAATACGCCACCATCGCCGCCGGGAGCGGAGCGGACTGACGGGTCATCCGTCCAGACCGGGCCTGCCGTCCAGATCGGTGTTCTCACTCCACTGACCCGGCCCGGCTGGGCCGAGGCGGGGCAACACCTGCTCGCAGGATCCGAACTGGCCGCGCGCGAGGTCAACGACACCGGAGGCATCGGCGGAAGACCACTTGAGCTGCTGGTCACAGACACCGCGGCGGATCCGCTGAGGGCCGCGGCCGCGGTGGACGAATGGGCTCGCCTGGGCGTGGCCGCCGTGGCGGGGGAGTACCACAGCGTCGTCGCCCGCACCGCTGCCGCCAGGGCCGACGCGCTCGGCCTGCCGTTTCTCTGCTCCTCAGCGGTCTTCGACGCGCTCACCGAACAGCCGACGGAATGGGTGGCGCGCCTCCCCCCGGCGCAGTCCCACGGCTGGCGGATCTACGCGGACTTCCTGCTCGGCGCCGGCCACAGCCGAATCGCCGTGGCAGCCGAGCCGAGCGCCTACTGGGCATCTGGGACCCGCATTCTGCGGGACCACCTCGCTCCGCGCGGCGGCACCCTCATCGAACTCGACATGCGCGTGCTGACCGCCACGGCGCTGTGCGACGAACTCGCCGGCAATCGCGCGACAGCCCTTCTTCTTCTGGTCGGCCACCCGGAGCCGGCGATACCGATCGTCAGGTCCGTCCGTCGCGACCCGCGCCTCGCCGAGATCATGATCGGTGCTCCGGCTGGGCAACCCGAATTCGCCCAATGGGCGACACTGCTGGGCGAGGACAGCGCCGCCATCCCTTTCCTGCGCTATCTGCCCGAACGCCTCAGCCCACTCGGGCAACGCGTCAAGGCGGCCCTCCGCGAACGGCTGGGCGCAGCGCCCTCTTTCGTCGCGTTCGAGGGGTACGACACGGTCGCCGTCCTCGCCGACGTGTTGCGTTCCCAGGGCACGTCTCGGGCGCGCATCGCCGAAGCCTGGCCGCTCGTCGCAGTCGAGGGCACACGGGGGCGGATCCAGTTCACCCGTGAGCCGGGCATCAACGTGTGGCAATGGGCATGGCCGCCGGTCCAAATCGTTGACCGGGATCCGGCCGAACCCGATCGCTTTCGGGTTCTCCACGCCACTTGAGAAACGGGTGGGAACCTGCGCAATGCGGGTCCCCTCGGGGTTACTGAAATGCGGTGACTCCCGTGGCCGGGCCAGCTTCGAACGCTCTGGAAGGGCCGCGCGGGCGAAGTACACCGCGGGTGCCGAGCACAACCTCGCCAACCTTTCCGGTGAGAACCGCGGTCAGAAGAGCCACGGCCCAATAGCGCCCGCTCGCGTTCGCGCTTTCGCCACGTTCAGCGTGCCGCTCTGGTATCACTCGGCTTGCCCGCGGAAGAGGTGGCCGTCGGTCAGTCCTGGCGGCCACCGCATTCCCTCCGTGTCCTCCGGAGTTCGGCGTTCGGCCGGCTGGTACCGGAGCACCGCACGACAGGGGCGTGCAGCGAATGTGATGGTCGTCGGCGTGAGACCGTCGAGGCGCAGTCCGAAATCACGTGCGGCCTTCGCCACGTCATGCTGGGATCATTCGCCATGTATGGCTATATCTACGATGAAGCTGACTTGATGGACAGGATGGAACGGAACCTGGCGGAACACGCCTGTCACTTGCACCGGAGCATGGTCGGAGCTGCCGTCACGGAGACGGGTGACCTTCTGATCGCCGACAGCGGCTTGGGCGACGACACCTTCAATATCGTTGCCGCGGCTCGCTTCACTGCCGCCACCGCACCGGCACGTATCACCGAGACCGCTCGGACGCTGTCGCACACCGGCCGCCGTTTCTCCTGGTGGGTGGGGCCCGCGTCGAGGCCATCGGACCTCAGCGCCCGCCTGACGGCGGCCGGTCTGCCGGCATCCGAACGCGAGACGGCGATGTGGGCCGAGCTGGAAGACACCCTGACACTGCCCGTCGCTCAAGGGCTGGAGGTCCAGACGGTGGCCAAGCCCGGACAACTCGCCGACTACGCCACGGTTCTCGCCGCGAACTGGAACCCGCCCGCTGACACCGTCCGCCGTTTCCTCACCCAGGCCGCCCCGCAGGCGCTGGCCGCACACTGCCCGGCCCGCTACCTGGTCGGCTATGCGGAGGGCCGCCCGGTCTGTTCGGCCGAGGTGTTCCATCACGCGGGGGTTGCCGGGATCTACAACATCTGCACTCTGGCCGCACACCGCCGACGTGGCTACGGAGGTGCTATCACGCGGGCCGCACTCCGCGCGGCCCGCGACGGGGGTCACCGCATCGCGGTCCTACAGGCGTCCGCGGATGGCGAGCCTGTCTACCGCCGCCTGGGTTTCCGCCCCTGTGGCCAGTTCACCGAACACACCATCAACCCCTGAACCGCCTCATCTTCACTGGCCCGCTGCCCACTTTTCCTGGCCTGACGTGCTTTCTCGACCTGACGTGCCGGTCACAGCCGCTCGTGGACGGCCGCTACCAGGACAGGGCCCTCGTAGCGGCCCTCCACGAGCTTGCCGTAGCTCGTGCCCACGGCGCCGAACCCTGGGCGGCGGGCGGTCGGCCATCACATGAGCCGAGCCTCCCGCGGCTGCGGGCCCGGCCCCGGCCGTCCGCATGTCCCGGTGACCCGGTGGGCGGACATGTTGTGCGCCCCAGGGGGAAGCAGAGATCCTTCTGCGGGGCGATGCGGTCTCCGCTCCGGTCGGGGAGGCTGCTGCGCAGGACCAGTGAGAAGAGGAAAGGCCGTATGGAAGCGACCAGGTCACCCGACTGGAACATCGTGGGAATCCTGGGGGCCGCGCGCGGCGCGCGGTCGGGCGCGGGGGGACCCATCGGCAGCGAGCACCTGCTGGCCGGCATGACCACGGCCAAGGGAGCGGCGCGCGAAGCCCTCGCGGCTGAAGGGGCGACCAAGGTCGCGCTCCTGGCCGTGCTGCGGGACCGGATGGACCGGGACGAGGCGTGGAGCGCCGACGACGAAGCAGAGGGGATTGTCACCGAGAAGGAAATCCTCGGGGAGGAGGGCGAAGAGCGCATCCGCTACACGGGCGCCGCGGCCAGGGCACTGACCGCCGCGATGGCACAGGCCCGGGGAGAGGACGCCAGGAGGTTCGGCGCCGATCATCTGCTGCGGGGGCTGCTGGAGGAGGACAACCGCGCCGTGGAGATGCTGGGCACGTGCGGCATCTCATCGCAGGCCGTACTCGCCCGCCTCGACGGCAGCGCCGGAAGCCAGGGCTCAGGAAGCCTGGCCCCAGGCAGTGAGGACGCCGGAAGCCAAGGCTCGGGAAGTCAGGGCTCGGGAGGCCGGGGAGAGGCGAGCCTCGACCCTCTGCTGCACCCCACCCGCGACATCCTCCTCGGCCACAGCCACTACCGCCGGGCGCCCCTGTGGATGCGGTGGCTGTTCAAGCTCAGCGGGGTCAACTGGGCGGCGCGGCCCGCCTGGTGGGTCCGGATGGAAACCTACGAGCAGGCACACCGTCTCGGCAGCGACGCGGTGGGCACCGAGCACGTGCTGCTCGCGATCCTGGCCACCCACGAGGTCGCGCTCCGGTACCCGCATCTGGCGGGGGAGAGGGCGTTCGGCCCCGGCTCCCGGTACGCGGGCGGCGAGCGACTGGCCCGCCTGGGTATCGACTACGCGTCGGTCCGCAGCGCACTGACCACCGGCCACCCTCGCCTGACATCAGATGCCCGGCCTGTCGAGCAGTACCTCGACGAGACCAAGGGCCCGGACGCGACAAGAAGGCCGGATCCGGGCCCTGACTCCCGTTCCGATGGGGAGAGGACAGCCGATCCGGGCACGGGCCCGCTGGTCGAGACCCTCCTGGGAGAGGCGACGCGTGCCCGGCAAGCCGTCCACGCGCTGACCGGCCCTCCCGGCAACTGACCAGCCCGCCTCCGGGGGTGTCTCTATGTTTTTGGTCAAGCGGTTTGGGGTGTGCGGGGTTCGTAGAAGGTGCTGTCGCGGAGCATGGCGTAGATGACGCTGATGCGGTGGCGGGCGAGGCGGAGGAGGGCTTGTGTGTGGGTCTTTCCCCGGCTTCGGCACTTGTCGTAGTAGGTGCGGGAGGCGGGGTCGTGCAGGGCG
>NZ_BAAARJ010000033.1:0-58239 GCF_039532135.1 Streptomyces axinellae | reverse complement strand
ACACACAAGCCCTCCTCCGCCTCGCCCGCCACCGCATCAGCGTCATCTACGCCATGCTCCGCGACGGCACCTTCTACGAACCCCGCACACCCCAAACCGCTTGACCAAAAACATAGAGACACCCCCCGCACGTGCGAAGCGCACATCAGCGTCACCAGCCCGTCTTCAGGCCGAGATGCGCGGCCAGTCGGTCATCGCCGACCTCCGGTTGCAGTCCGGCGAGCCGCTCGATGCGATGCAGCTGTTTGTAGAGTGTGAAGCGATGGAACGCAGAACGGTGGCGGCATGCTGGGCATAGCCGGCGTGATCGAGATACACCCGCAGGGCCTCAACCAGCCTACGGCGCACGGGATTTGACAGCAGGGAGCGCGGCTTCGGCCGATGGCCGAGGTGGCCGGTCGTCCGTGCCTGGGGCTTGATGAGCAACGGCTCTTCCATGAACCTTTTTGTCCTGCCGGTCATCTGAGTGTGCAGGGGGCCGGGAGGACCGGGCCGGAGCCCGGTGCCATGGGGCGTGTGTGCGAGAGAGGGTGACCAGGGAGTGACGGTAGTGGGAGAACAGCGGCTGGGGGAGCGCGCGGGCGGGCGGGCCGAACAGGCCGGGGCCGCCCGCCCGCGGTTCGGTACGCGGACGTGCCTCGCGGCGGTCGTCGGTGCGGGACTGGCTGCGGCCCTGCTGACCGGTTGCGGTGCCGACGCCGGTGGCCCCAAGAAGATGGTCGGCGGAGCGGCGCCCGCGTCGGGCGACCCCACCGGGAGCGCCTCGGACAAGGGGAGCGCCTCACCCTCGGAGTCGCAGAACGGGAAGAACGGCGGGAAGAACGGCGGGAAGAGCGGCGGGGAGAACGCGGGCGACCAGAGTGCGCCCGGCGCGGGCGGGCACGGTACCGGCGGAACCTCGGACGGGAAAGGCGGCTCCGGAGGGACCTCGGGCGGAAACGGAGGCTCCGGTTCATCGGGCGGTGGCTCCGGCACCTGCAAGACCTCCGACCTCGCCATCGACACCCAGGCGGGTATGCACGAGGGCAACGTGATGGTGAGCCTGAAGAACACCAGCTCCGGAACCTGCACCCTCAAGGGCTTCCCCGGGGCGGACCTCAAGGGCAGCGTGGGGACCATCAACGCCGACCGCAAGAGCGCGGCGACGCCGACGGTAGACCTGAAGCCCGGCGAGGGCACCGGCTTCTTCCTCGACTACCCGCCGAACCGCTCCGGCGGCAGCGGAGCGACTTTCTCCACCCTCGTGGTCACCCCACCGAACGAGACCCGCTCGAAGAGCGTGCCGATCAGCATCAACCTGGCCGTCTCCGCCGAAGGCGGCGGCCCCGGGGTCACCGTCGGCCCCGTCGGCGACCTGGGCGGCTGACCGGCTCCCCACAAGTCGGCTCCCCACGAGTCCCGGCGAACCTCGCAGGGTCCCGCCGGGCCGGCTGTCCGCGCTTCAGGCGTCATTCGGCCTTGGATACGGATGAGAGCCCGGGTTACGGGTCGATGGAGGATGGTGTGGGCGAGACCTGCACCTGGCTCCAGATGGGCCGGTTCGATTGGCCGGTGCCGGCACCGGTGCTGACGGTGGTGTTGGCGGCGGTGGGGATACGGCGGCAGCGGCCCTGACATCTGTTCAGGCCGGATGCCCACGGCCTCCGGACGCGGGCAGCGTGATGTGCGGCTGGCAGGCGGCCGATCGAACGTCGTCGGCGATGCTGACAGCATGCACCGCGAGAAGGAACTGACGGTCGAGCCGGCCAACCGCAAGCTCCAGGGCACCGGCTCCACCGCCACCCGAACGACCTCAACATGCTGGTGGACGTGGGCGGTCGGGAGTGCATCCGCGACGACTTCATCGGCCTGTGCCGCGCCGCCGGCTTCCGGACGTCTACGATCACGCGGTTGGCGGCGCTGAACGTTTTCTGCCTCATCGAGACGGCCCCGGCCGCCGGTTGAGCCCCGGGGCCGTCGAGACGACGTGAAGGGTCCTCAGCTTCCTGTCAGGGACGACGGCGCCGCCAGGTCGGTCGGCGGGTAGAACTGGGTCGCCCACTTGCGGTACTGCCCGATGAGCCCGTCCTTGCGGGAGAGCTTCGGATGCGGCATGTACCTCTTGTGGTGCCAGATCGGAACGTCGGTCATGATGTCCCGTTTGAGCGCCTTGAGTACGCCGGCACTGACCGCCCGCGCCGCCGCGTTGGAGACCGGGGAGCGCACCGCGGCAGGGACGCGGTTGCCCCAGGTGGTGCGGGAACTGACGGCCAGGTTCACCCGGACACGCCAGGGGGCGATGGGGGTGGCCAGCACCCAATTGACGGCGTAGATGCCGAATTCGGCCAGGTCCGCGACGACGCAGGTGCCGCCCAGGCCGAAGGCGGTCGTGTTCACGATGTGTTGTCGTGTGCCGAGCATCGGCAGCTGCCGATTGATCTTGCTGTCGAGGTGGTAGAGCGGTCCGGCTTCTCGTGCCGGGGTGGCCTCGCCGAGGAATTCGACTCCGTGGAGCGGCTCGATGTGCCAGTAGTCGAAGGCGTTCTCACCCACCTCCTGCGTATGGCTCGCGAGCTCCGTTCCGCGGAACACTGGAGCGTGGTCGCCCATCAGGTCCATGTCCGGTAGCTGCCAGGAGGGGGAGTCACCGTTGTGGTGGTGCCAGGCCCAGACGATTCCGTACGCCTCCGTGAGCTCGACCATCTTCAGCGACGCCTTCGGGGGCGGGCCGTACGGCGTGCGGACGCATGTGCCTTCGATATCGAAACTGAACTTGTGGAAGGGGCATACCAGTTGTTCCCCGTCGACTTTTCCGCCCGCTCCCAGATGTGCTCCGAGGTGGGGGCAGTACGGTCGGGAGGCCCGCAGTCTCCCGCCACGGGTGCGGTAGATGACGAGGTCCTCTCCCACGAAGGGGCGAGTGCGTACCTGCCCGGGCGGCCACTCTGTGGAGAACCCCACGCAGAACCAGCCGTTGGGGTAGGGGAGCGGAGGTGTCGCGGGGTTGGCAGCCTGCTGCGGGTGTGATCTGGGTGGCGTGTAGCCGCGGATTCTCATCTCTGCCTCTCACTTCAGGATCGGCTGGTGTCCTTGGCGGGCACCTGGAGGGGGCGGGTGGCGGGGACCTTGTAGCGAGGGCAGTCCAGGTGCCAGGTGTGGCTGCCGCCGATCCAGTGCTTGACGCAGTGGATGAACCGGTCGGTGTCCGCGCGTTCGTTCTGCGCCAGCCCCCGGTAGAGGTCGGAGGCCAGCAGTCGCTGCTCGGTGGCCTGGAAGTTCGCCACGATGTCGCCGGCGATCTTCTCGGCCTTCCGGGCGGCCTCCGGCCAGGTGCACTGATCCTGGTAGGCGAGGACGATCACGATGTTGTCGGTGTTGCCCACGCTCCACTCGTTGCGCGCGGAGACCAGATCGTTGCTGATGGATATGAGATCGACCGCGTCCCGGCGCAGCCGCAGCATCTCCTTGGCGGCGTGGACGGCGACGGGTACCTCGAAGTGCCCGGCCGCCTCGATCCAGTCGAACGTGGTCTCGGGCCCCGAGGTCTTGCGGCGCAGTTCGAAGTAGTCCTCCAACGTGGGAATGGTCTCGGTGGCGTTGTTGCGGGCCTCCTCCAAATAGCCCTTGAAGGTGATCGCCCAGTGGGCTTCGTGCCGTGCCCGCCATGCCGTGGAGGTGCGGGCGAGCAGCCTCTCGTTGAGGGCCCGCCAGGCATGCACCAGCGGGATGGCCACGGCCTCGGCCGGCTCACGGGAGGGGTCGATCATGCCGTCGAAGTAGGCGCCCAGGACGTTCTCGGTCCACGGGATATGAGCTTGGCGGTCGAGGGAGTCGTCCCACAGCCATGCCCACCCGACGAGGTCGGTGACGAGGTCGAGGTCCGCGCCACTGGCCCAGGGGTAGACATGCGCGATGAACAGGGGGAAGTCGGCGCGTCTGTAGGCGTACTCCGTCTTGCGGTCCGGCCACAGACCCCATTCGGCCACCCACGCGTAGTGGTGCTCCCGGGCCCGGTCAACATCCGGGCTGACCTCTGAGGGGAAAGGCAGATCGAGGCGTACACCGTCGATGCCGTAGTCGGTCTCGATGTCCATGGGTTCCATGGGTTCCTCCTGGATGTGCACCGGTATCGGCCGGCGGGGGGCGGCGAGCGGGACGCGCCGGCGTACGGGCCGGCCGGGGCGGGCGTGAGCGGGTGTCAGACGGTCCTGCTGGTGGCGGTGTCGATGATCCGGCGCAGCGCGGTGGTCGCGGCCATCGGGAAGGAGGCCCGGTCCAGAGCGAGGTGGGCCTGCTCGGAGCGGACCCGTATCATGCGTTCGACCTCCTCACGTGCGCCGGTCGCCGTGAGGACAGCACGGATACGGTGGGCCTCGTCCTCGGTCAGTGCGGGATTGCCGACCAGAGTGCGCAGGGTGTGGCGCTGCCGGGTGTCGGCACGCCGGTAGGCGAGGGCGAGGAGCGCGGTGTGCTTGCCGTCCCGGAGGTCATCCAGGCGGGGCTTGCCCGTCTCCCGGACCTCACCGAAGACACCCAGCAGGTCGTCCCGCAGCTGGAACGCCTCCCCCAGCGGGCGGCCGTACGCGCTGAGTCCGGCCAGTACGGCGTCGTCGGCGCCCGCGATGACCGCACCCAGATGGAGCGGGCGCTCCACCGTGTACGTCGCGGTCTTGAGGTAGGCGATCTTCAGGGCGGTCTCGACATCGCAGGTGGCGGTCCCGGAGGCGACCAGGTCCAGATACTGCCCGTACATCACCTCGGAGCGCATCCCGTCCACGACCGCCAGGGCGCGCGAGAGCTGGCCGGAGTCCAGGCCGGCGCCGTGCAGCAGTTCGTCCGACCAGGCCAGGGCGAGATCGCCGAGCAGCAGCGCGGTGCTGCTGCCGAAGCGCTGGGCATCCGGGCGGGCGGCGTGCACGGCGGCGAAGGTGTGGTGGACGGTGGGCTTGCCGCGGCGGATCGGCGACTCGTCCATCAGGTCGTCGTGGATCAGCGTGAAGGCATGGAACATCTCCAGCGACGCCGCTGCACCCACGACCGCGTTCGTGAGACGTCCGGCGCCCGCCGCTTGCCAGCCGGCCGCACACAGCAGGGGACGCAGCCGCTTGCCCCCGGCGAAGAGGAAATCACGCAGCACCTCCACGATCTCGCCGGGCAGCCCGTGCCCGGCCGCCGCCAGGCCCTTGCTGTCGATGAAGACGGCCAGGTGTCCGTCGACCTGCCCGCGGACTTCGGCCAGGTCGATCCCTCTGCCCGCCTCCACATAAGTTCTGTCCACGCCACCGCCTCCGTGATCGATGGTGGGGATGCCCCAGGGGCAGCCCCGTCGTCGGATGGCCGGCTCTGCCACGTCCTGGGCATGCCGGCGTCGCCTCCTGCTCTCGCAGGCGCGGTCGCGGTAACCGGCATGGTGCGGTCGGCCGGGCCGGAGGGATGGAACGGTGAGAGGGCACCTCAACCTCCTGATCCGGATGGCGCTTTCTGGTCGCCCGGCGGATAGAACTGGCGCGCCCACTTGCGGTATGTCCCGATGAGGCCGTCGGCGCGGGAGAGTTTCGGATGCTTCAGGTACGTCTTCTGGTGCCAGATGGGGTAATCACGTCTGACGTCCTGCGCCAGCCCCTGCAGCATTCCGGCGCTGACCGCCCGCGCTGCCGCGTTGGAGACCCGGGCGCGCACCGGGGCGGGGGAGTTGCGGCCCCAGGTGACATGGGAACTGACGGCCAGGTACACGCGGACACGCCAGGGTGCGATGGGGGTGGCCAGCACCCAGTTGGCGGAGTGGATGCCGTATTGGGAAAGGTCCATGACGACGAAAATGCCGCCGAGGCCGATGACTGCCGCGCTGATGCTGTGCTGCCGCCCGCCGACAAGCGGAAGCCGCCGGTTGATCGTGCTCGCGAGATGGTAGATCTGCCCGTCTTCTCGTGGCGGGGAGGCCTCGCCGAGGAATTCGACTCCGTGCAGCGGCTGTAGGTGCCCGTAGTCGAAGAAGTTCTCGCAGATCTCCTGAGGGTGGCCGGCCATGTCTGTTCCCTTGAACAGCGGCGGGTGGCCGTCGGTGAGGCCCAGTTCCGGCAGTTCCCATGTGGGGGTGTCGTCGTTGTGGTGGTGCCAGGCCCAGACGATTCCGTAGGCTTCGGTGAGCTTGACGAATGTCAGGGATGCTTTGGGTGGTGGGCCGAAGGGGGTTTGGACGCACTTTCCTTCGGTGTCGAAGCTGAATTTGTGGAAGGGGCATACCAGTTGTTCGCCGTCGACTTTTCCGCCCGCGCCGAGGTGTGCTCCGAGGTGGGGGCAGTATGGTCGGGAGGCTCGCAGTTTTCCGCTGCGGGTGCGGTAGATGACGAGGTCTTCCCCCATGAAGGGGCGGGTGTGCACTGTTCCGGGCGGCCATTCTGTGGAGAATCCCACGCAGAACCAGCCGTCGGGGTAGGGGAGCGGAGGTGTCGCGGGGTTGGCTTCTTGCGGCGGGTGTGATCGAGGCGGCGTGTAGCTACGGATTCTCATCTCGACCTCTCTAGATCGCCATGCGGCAGGCTGGACCCGGTGCGGGGCGACGGATCCTTCCCCGTGGGCGGCGCATAGAACTGACCCGCCCACTTGCGGAATGTTCCGATGAGGCCGTCCGCGCGGGAGAGTTTCGGGTGCTCCACATACCTCTTGTGATGCCACATGGGGAAGTCGCGCCGGATGTCCTGCTCCAGAGCCTTGAGGATGCCGGCGCTGACTGCCCGCGCGGCCGCGTTGGAGACCGGGGTGCGCACCAGGGCGGGGGAGTTGCGGCCCCAGGTGACGTGTGCGCTGACTGCCAGATACAGACGGATACGCCAGGGGGCGATGGGGGTGGCCAGCACCCAGTTGACGGAGTAGACGCCGAACTCGGGGAGATTCACGACGACGGAGATGCCGCCCAGGCCGATGACTGTCGCGCTCGCGTTGTGCTGCCGCGTGCCGAGCAGCGGCAGTTTCCGATTGATCTTGATCTCGACGTGGTAGAGCTGTCCGTCCTCGCGTGGCGGGGCGAGCTCGCCGAGGAATTCGACTCCGTGCAGCGGTTGGATATGCCCGTAGTCGAAGGAGTTCTCGCAGACCTCCTGAGGGTGGCCGGCCATGTCTGTTCCCTTGAACAGCGGCGGGTGGCCGTCGGTGAGGCCCAGTTCCGGCAGTTCCCATGTGGGGGTGTCGTCGTTGTGGTGGTGCCAGGCCCAGACGATTCCGTAGGCTTCGGTGAGCTTGACGAATGTCAGGGATGCTTTGGGTGGTGGGCCGAAGGGGGTTTGGACGCACTTTCCTTCGGTGTCGAAGCTGAATTTGTGGAAGGGGCAGACCAGTTGTTCGCCGTCGACTTTTCCGCCCGCGCCGAGGTGTGCTCCGAGGTGGGGGCAGTATGGTCGGGAGGCTCGCAGTTTTCCGCTGCGGGTGCGGTAGATGACGAGGTCTTCCCCCATGAAGGGGCGGGTGTGCACTGTTCCGGGCGGCCATTCTGTGGAGAATCCCACGCAGAACCAGCCGTCGGGGTAGGGGAGCGGAGGTGTCGCGGGGTTGGCTTCTTGCGGCGGGTGTGATCGAGGCGGCGTGTAGCTACGGATTCTCATCTCGACCTCTCTGGAACGTCTTCGGGGCAGGCTCGACCGGCGCGCGCTGAGCGCGTATGAACGGGAAAACCGGCTGTGCTCCGCTACAGAACGAGCAGGGGGATTTCGGAATGGGCGTCCGCGGCCGAGGGCGCGAGATAAGATCTCCACCACGCACTGGCTACGGTGCCAGCGATCGCCTTCGGCCGCCGCCACACGCGGATCGGGAATGGGCATAGACAGCAGTTGAGGGTACTTGGCCAGGGACAGGACAAAAGGTTCAACGGCTGAGGGCTCTACGAAACCCTAGGGTGCTCGACACGGTTCGCTATCTCATGGGTAAAGAAATCGCGCGGCCCACCAGGCTGAGCGATTTTCGCTGTTACGGAAGATATAGATAACTACTGCTGAGCTTTCTGATCATGATGTGGTGTCGGCGTACGCGTGTCAACGGGTCTGCGCAGTTCGGCGGCGTGCGATCTTCGTCGTGGCTCGTGCCTGTCACGCAGTGTGCGTGACAGGCTGTCCGGCCCCGGACGCAAGGGCGCCTGCGGCCGGGAGCGATCATGACTGTTCTCTACGCAGCTTGCTCACACGGAACAACGGGCTTCAACGTCGCTGCGCTCGCTCCGTCCGGGGTTGCAAGTCCTCTTCCACGATCCTGATTCGGGCTTCGCCGAGATGGTGGTGAAGGTGAGGAAGTGCTCGGCTTTGTGCTCGTAGCGGCAGTGGAGAGGTCGGCATCCCGGTGGCCAGGAGGCTGTCCGTTCGACGACCCAGCGGTGTCGGCCCAGGCGTTGGGAGGACTTGGTGCCCTTGCGGGCGATGCGGTGAGGGATCGGTTTCGGCTGTTGGCTGTCGTGGATTTTGCGAACTGGTGTGCTTTGTCCTGTGGTTCGGTGAAGGGGTGAGAGGTGGCGGGGCTGCCGCCTGGATCGTCGTCGGCTCCGGCGCCTCCCGGGTGCTGGTTGTCTCACCGCATACGGCTCCGGCGCCGACCACCACCACGCTGCCGCCGTCGAAGCCGACACCGCCGGCTACCTCCTCAAGAACGCCCCGCCCGAGGACCTGGCTGCCGCCGTCCGCACCGCTGCCGTCTTCCGTGCCGCCTTGGCCCTGGCTGTCGTGGACCGTCTCATGAAGCGGCTGCGTGCCCCCACCGCATCCTTGGCCCGGCGCGAGAGCGAAGTCCTCGCCCTGGTCGCCGGGGCTTGTCCGGCCAGTCGTGCGGCAGGTGGCTCGGCCTGATCGGGGGCGCCGTCGAATCGCGCCTGGCAGGCATCCGCGCCGGGCTCGGCGTCGGCTCCCGCACCGTCGCTGTGGTGACCGGCACCGAGTTCGGCTCCATTCCCCCGCTGAAGGAGTCCGATGGGGCTCTGCGAGCGGGGTGTATGGCCGGGCAAGCTGTCCGCCGGGAACTGACCGCATTCGTACGCGGGCTTCACATTCCTCGAACATTGCATCCGGACACTGGCCCCATGAAGATCACGGGCACCGCGCAAGCCGCGGCGAAGACCGGGAAGGGGACGGCGTTCAGGCGCCGGCGTTCCGTTGTGACCGTGCTGCCGGCCGTGCTCGTCCTGTTTGTGCTGCTGCCGGCCGCCACTGGATGCGTCGGCGTCCAGGGAGACTCGCAGGACAGGAAGAAGCGGCCCAACGTGCTGATGGTGATGACCGACGATCAGTGGCTCGAATCGATGAGAGTCCTGTCCAAAACGCGGAAGCTGTTGGGCGACGAGGGCGTCACCTTTGACCGGTTCTACCCGTCGTCACCTCTGTGCTGTACCTCGCGATCGACCTATTTGAGCGGGCAGTTCGCGCACAACAACGGCGTACGGCACAACTCCGTCCCGCAGGGCGGCTACGACAAGCTGAATGAAAAGAAGACGCTGCCGGTGTGGATGCAGAAGGCCGGCTACGCCACCTCGCACATCGGTAAATACCCCAACGGCTACGGCAAGAAGGACCCGGAGCACGTGCCGCCCGGCTGGGACGAGTGGCGCGGCTCGGTGGACCCGACCACATACAAGATGTGGGGCTACCAGCTCAACGAGAACGGGAAGCTGCACACCTACGGGAAGTCCGACGAGGAGGACCCGGAACTCTATCAGACCGATGTCTACCGTGACAAAGGTGTCGACTTCATCAAGCGCAAGGCTGAAGGAGACAAGCCCTTCTTCCTGAGTCTCGCTTTCCTCGCACCGCACGGAGAACTCCTCAAGAACAAGGACGGGAAGCCCCGGAAATCCCGGAAAAAGGGGAATGCGGGGAAGAAAGCCAGCACGGACGCCAATCCGGAATCCAAGCAGTCCGCGCGTCCGGTCGTCGGGCCGGCCCCTCGCCCCGCGCCTCGCCACAAGGGCAAGTTCGCGAAGGAGGAACTGCCCGAGAACCCCGCGTACAACGAGAGCGACATGCGCGACAAGCCGCGGTTTCTCCAGAAGCGCCCGAATCTGGACCGCGAGACCACCGAGGAGATAACCGAGAGCTACCGGGGACGGCTGGAATCGCTGCTGGCGGTGGACGAGGCCGTGGAGAAGCTGATGAGCACGCTCAAGTCCACCGGACAATTGGACAACACCTACGTGGTGTTCACCTCCGACAACGGATTCTTCTTCGGCGAGCACCGCGTACCCACAGGCAAGTTCCTTCCGCACGGCGCGTCGGGGCAGGTACCTCTGGTGCTCCGCGGCCCCGGCATCGAAGCGGGAAAACACTCGAAGGAACTCACCAGCAACGTCGACCTGGCCGCCACCATCTCCGACATCGGTGGCGCGGACCCGGACCTCGCCCTCGACGGCCGTTCGCTGCTGCCATACGGGCGTGACCCCCGCAAGAGCAGCGACAGGCCGGTGCTCCAGGAGATCGCGGAAGGCGCCCGCCGCACACCGGTGGCAGCCCGAGGCCACGGCAAACCCCCGGCCGGAGGGCCGCCGGACGACGATGTCTCCGCGGGGCGGGCCGCAGGCGCCGGCGACCTCGACATGGACGGCCCCGCCTCGCCCGCCCTGGGGCCACAGGGGAAGAAGAAGCGGAAAGCCCCCAGAGGCCAGGAGTATTCGGCGGCATACGAGGCGATTCGCGCCGGCCACTATCTCTACATCCGCTACAGCGCAGGGGGCCGCGAACTGTACGACCTGGAGACCGACCCACACGAGTTGACCTCACGCCACAACGACCCCGGATACAAGAAGGTCCGCACGTTCCTCGACCAGCGGTTGGACAAGCTGCAAGGGTGTGTGGGCGGGGAATGCCGGGAGGAGATACCGGAAGTTCCCGAGCCCGGGTGAACTGCCCCGCGCTGGCGCGCGTAGAGGATGCCGGGCAGGGTTGCTTTGCTCTTGTCTGGTGTGTCTCGTATGGAAGTAGTGGAACGGAATGAGTGGTATGCCGGAGTCTGTTGAGGAGGGGGGGCAGCTGACCGGGTACGATCGCGGTCTCGTGCTGGTTGTCGAGGATGAGTGGGTCATCGCCGATCTGGTCCGTACGTATCTGGTACGCGACGGCTTCACGGTCATCGTCGAGGCGACCGGGGAGGCGGCTCTTGCAACCGCTCACCGTCACCGGCCTGTTGCTCTGATCCTCGACATCATGCTGCCCGACATGGAAGGTACCGAGGTGTGCCGACGGCTGCGCAGCCGGCAGGACTGGACGCCTGTGCTCTTCCTGACCGCGCGCGACGAGGAGGTGGACCGTCTGCTCGGCCTTGAGCTGGGCGGCGATGACTACATCACCAAACCTTTCAGCCCGCGGGAGTTGGTGGCCCGGGTGCGTGCGGTGCTGCGACGCGCCTCCGGCACCGTCGCCGAGGACATCCGCTGTGTCGGCCTCGTGAAGTCGGACATGCCGCGCCGCCGCGTCTTCGTGGAAGACGGGCCCGTGGAACTGACGGTCACCGAGTTTGATTTGCTTGCGTATTTGATGGGGAGGCCGGGGCGGGTCTGTACGCGTAGTGATCTGCTGGCCGCGGTGTGGGGGTACCGCTCCGATGTCGGGGTGAGGACTGTCGATGTGCACATTGCGCAGCTGCGGGCCAAGTTGGGCCGGGGAGCGCGGATGATCCGGACGGTGCGCGGTGTCGGGTACAGCGTGGAGGGATGAACCGGTCACCGGTGCGCGGCGGTGGCCGAAGTGGCCGCTGATCAGCCGCGCCGGCCGGATGACTTCCCGTACCGTGCTTGTCACTCTGCTCGTCGCGGTCGTCTCGGTGTTGGCCACCGCGGCTGTAGGGGTGCCTCTCATACGCCAGGCTGCGACCGCGCACGCGCGGGAGTCCCTGCGTGAGCAGGCGGATGTGGCCGCGGCCATGCTCGCCGCGCGCGAGGGCCGCCCTGCCGGAGTGCGGCAGCTGGGAAGGCTGATGCGCAGCAACGGTATCCGCATCTCGCTCGTACACGCCCACACCCCCGACCGGGCCTGGGTCCCCCGGGCCGCGATGCGACGGCTCGGTGAGGGGAAGCCCGTGCACAGCCGTGTCACCCGCAACGGTGAAGAGGTGCTCTTCGAAGCCCGGCCGGTCGGAAAAGCGAGTGGTGTCGTCCTGGCGCAGCGGGTGTCCGCAGCCCGCGGGGAGACACTCGGGCCGGGGTTGGTGCTCGCCTTGCTTGTCGGGGCCCTTGCGGGTGCCGTCGCGGGGGTGTTCCTGGCCAGGGGGCTGTCGCGGCCGTTGCGGCAGGCGGCGCGGACGGCGGAGCGTATGCGGCAGGGCGAGCGTGGCTGCCGTATGCCCTTGTCCCCGCCGGCGGAGGTGCGTGAACTCTCCAGCGCCCTCAACGAATTGTCCGCCGCGCTGGAGGTCAGCGAGCGTCGTCGGCAGGATTTCCTGATGTCCGTCTCCCATGAACTGCGTACCCCGTTGACGACCATCCGCGGGTACGCCGAAGCGCTCGCCGACGGCGTGCTGTCCACGGACGCGGAGTCCGCCGAGGGGGCGGGGCGCACCCTTGTGACCGAGGCGAAACGCCTCGAACGGCTCGTCACCGACCTCCTCGCACTCGCCCGTCTCCAGGCCGACGACTTCACCGTCGAACAGGAAGAGGTCGATGTCACCGCACTGGCCGCGGCGGCAGTGACCGCCTGGCGGCCCTCGCTGAAGGGCACCGGTACTCAACTGCGCACCGAACTGCCGCCGCACGCGGTGACGTTGCACACCGACCCGGTACGTCTGCGGCAGGTACTGGACATCCTGATGGAGAACGCCGGCCGCTCCGCGCCACACGCGCCGCTGGTGGTGGCGCTCGCCGTGCCCACGGACCCCGGCCCCGGCCCCGGCCCGGGACAGCGAAAGACGGGCAGCCCCGTGGTGCTCTCGGTGCGCGACGGCGGTCCCGGCCTGAGGGACGAGGACCTCGATGTGGCCTTCGAACGAGGAAGGCTCCATCACCGCTACCGGGCCAGCCGGCCGGTCGGCGCGGGCCTCGGCCTCGCCCTTGCGGCGCAACTGGTCGACAAGCTCGGCGGCACGATCACAGCCGCTCACGCACCGGAAGGCGGTGCCTGCTTCAGTATCCGGCTGTCCGGCTCTCCACTGCCCTGACCTCTCCCTTTTCCCCCTCAGTTTTTCCCCTCAGCGGCTCTGGGGGTGTCATCCCGTCACGGGCTCGGGGGCACCGGGACGAAGTGCCCCGGCACCGGAGCCCACCCCCATGCCGGGCAGAGCCCATGCCGGGCAGAGCCCATGCCGGGCAGAGCCCATGCCGGGCAGAGCCCATGCCGGGCAGAGCCCATGCCGGGCAGTGACTCCGGTCCACCCCCATTTACCCGGTCCGCCCGGCAAGCCTCGGGGATATGCCCGAACTTCCCGGGCCACGCTCTGCGCGGTCAACCACGCGTTGTACAAAGCAGCCAACTCCCGCCCCCTCATCCGCCATGACCCGCTCCCGGCGCACCTGCAGTTCCGGCCCGGGCGGCCTGCACACCCGGCCGAGGTACTCAAGCCGCGTCATCTTCCGTGCCCGACATCCTCGGCAAGGGCGGCCGGCTGTTCGTCGGGGAAGAAGCCTCTCGGACAGCTTTCGAACCACTTGACCCGCCGCAGACCGACCTTCCACCGACTGAGACTCCATCCGCAGACTCCTCCACGACTCAGCCGGCACTGTTGTCACGCCACATGCCCAGAAGCTTGTCCTCCACACCCAGCACACAGACCCCCCGGCTCTTCGTCCGGCCGCCGGGCTGCTGTGCTCGCGCACGGGAGGCCGCGGAGTACCGGGAGGCCGCAGAGCACTTCGCGCCCCGGACCGGGGCGGGCGAGGGCGTGGGTACGGAACCCGGTCAGTGCGGCGACCAGGGCGGGCACTTCCAGCAGCCCGACCCGACTCTACCCGCCATTCATCGCGGTCTGCGCGACAAGCAACCCCGTTATGCAAATAATTGCTAGAGTCGCGTCATGATGAGTACGGAGGAGATGCTGCGGGCGACGGTGGCCGCGCTGCTGTCGCGTACCGGGGAGCGGCAGGCCGAGCTGGCCGGCGCTGTCGGGCTGAGTGCGACGGCCCTGTCGCGCCGTCAGTCCGGCCGTGCGACCTGGTCGCTGGATGACGTGGACCGCCTCTCCGCGCACTGGGGCATTGCGGTGCCGGACCTGCTGACGGGCATCACACACGCCGTTGACTGCCTGCCCACCGACCGCCTCCCCGCCACCCCGGCCACCCCGGCCACCGGACCGCCGGCCGCCGACGAACTCCCTTCCGGTACCGAGCCGGAGCAGTCACCCACTCCTCTCGGCACAGGGACGGACACACCGCCCGCCCCGGCCCCCGCCCCCGCCCCGACGGCGGCCCCTGCCCGCTCCCGCTGGGTCGGCCGCCGCTGACCCCGGAACGCCGCAGGCCCCGGCCCCGACGCGTCCGCGCCGCGCGACCAGCTACGCGGACGGCGATCTGGGCACCACGATCACGGCAACGGTCGCGCGGGTGCTGCGCGAGCACGACGGCGACCTCGGCGCCGCCCAGGCCACGCTCGTCAAACGCGCGAACCCCGACGTGATGGCCCTGTTCGCACAATCTCGCGCCATCGGACGCTACGAGCACAAGGACTTCCCCCGTTATGTTTTTCGCGGTCCTGCAAGAGGGCCGCTGGCCTCCGGGCCCGGCATGACTGTTCCCCCCTGTCGAGGACATGACCTGGGGGGTGGTGTTCACCGGGCCCGAGGGGTGCCGATGGAGACGCTGATGAGAGGTCCGACTACCGCCCTGCCGAGCGCAATGCCCGGCACTTCGCGGGCGGCAGGTCTGCATAACGTGGATGCGCGAATGCGGCCCCACTGCCGTGGCCAGCACCGTACGAACTCCGCTTCGGAGGACAGGTTGTTCAACATCGACGACGTGGGCGTCTTCCTCGGCCTGGACGTCGGCAAGACGGCCCACCACGGCCACGGGCTCACTCCGGCCGGCAAGAAGGTCTTCGACAAGCAGCTGCCCAACAGCGAACCGAAACTGCGGGCCGTTCTCGACAAGCTCGCCGCGAAGTTCGGCACCGTGCTCGTCGTCGTGGACCAGCCTGCCTCCATCGGCGCCCTGCCTCTGGCCGTCGCCCGGGACGCGGGCTGCACCGTCGCCTACCTGCCCGGACTGGCGATGCGGCGGATCGCCGACCTCTACCCGGGCGAGGCGAAGACCGACGCAAAGGACGCCGCGGTGATCGCGGACGCGGCCCGCACCATGCCGCACACCCTGCGCTCGCTTCAGCTCACCGACGAGATCACAGCTGAACTGACCGTGCTGGTGGGCTTCGACCAGGACCTCGCGGCCGAGGCCACCCGCACCTCCAACCGGATACGCGGCCTGCTCACCCAGTTCCACCCCTCGCTGGAACGCGTCCTCGGCCCACGCCTGGACCACCGCGCCGTCACCTGGCTGCTGGAACGCTACGGATCCCCTGCCGCCCTGCGAAAGGCCGGACGCCGCAGGCTCGTCGAGGTGATCCGGCCCAAGGCCCCGCGCATGGCCGCCCGTCTGATCGACGAGATCTTCGACGCGCTCGACGAACAGACCGTCGTTGTCCCAGGCACCAGCACCCTCGACGTCGTGAACTGGCGAGGCAGGCCCCTGACCAGCCACGACGTCATCGTCAACAGCATCAGGGCAACCACCACCCACACCGGGCTGAGAGTCCACGCGGAACTCGACCCGGGCACCTACGACACCGGCATCAAGGTCACCGACACCGACATCGACGCCTTACCCATGCACCGACACCGCTTCCACGGCGACTGGACCTACACCCTCCGCCCACAACACCATGACACGGTCGGCGTGGCCGAAGACCCGCGGCCGACCGGGAGCCTGCCCTCGCAGTCCCGTGCTGGTGGTCTGCGCAACCTGGAACTGACCGGCATGAGCGAGCCGGCACTGGATGAACTCGTCGAGCAGCTGTCCCAGAGACTCGATGAACTACGTGAACACGGGCGGTCACAGCAGCGAGGAGGAGACCGCATCCGGGCTCGCGGAGCCGGCGCCAAGGACAAGCTGACCGCCGCTGACCGAGTTCTGGCCACCGTGCTCTACCTGCGCAAACTCGGCACCCGAGACTTGATCGCCCAGCTCTTCGGCGTCAACGGCAGCACCATCACCAGGGCCGTTCACCAAATCCAGCCCCTCCTCGCCGACCACGGCTGCGCCGTTCGACCCTCGACAGCCAGGTTCCGCACACCCGCCGACGTCACCGCGTTCCTCACCAACAACAGTCCCACGGAGATCAAGTCAGCATGTTGATTCTCTGCGAGCCCTAAGCCGGTCTCCGCAGGTAGCGGCGCCTCGACAGCGTCTGTCAGAACGGCCTCGCAGAACTCTGCGGTTGTGAGAGGGGTTCTGCGAGAACCGGCCCAGCTCCACCTTCCGGGCCACATTGCGTGGCAGTTCGTCCTCTCGTACGGCGTGCTCGGGCCGGGCTGTGAATTGGTCCGTTCGGGTGGTAGCCGAGTCAAGACGGTTGTGTCGCATTGCTTCTTTCGGGTTAATGGTGGTGACCGTTTTCCGGTGGGTTGCCCATCTCTCCGGGGAGAGATGGGCAACCCCTGCGGTGCGCCGGTGCGTGGTACGTGTCGGTGTGTCCTCTCTCTGTCCCGGTGTGCAAGCGGTGATCCGGTTCGCGTATACCGGCGCTGTACGACGCGGGCCCCGGTGGGAGTTCTTGGGCGGCCCTCTCAGCTGAGAGAGGTTTGTCATGAAGCCGACTACGGGTTGGTTGGGAGTCCCGGCGGTAGCCGGCGGGGTTCGGCAGGTTGTACCGGCCGGTGGATCTGTGGTGGCCGCTGTACGGGGGCTTGTGGCCGCGCCGTTCAGTGCGGCGTTCTCCACGGTGACGATCCCGGCGGGCACGAGCCCGCTGGCGGTGGCCGTGGCGCCGAACGGCAACGTCTACGTCGGCAACGCCAATTCGAACAACGTGACGGTGATCGACAGTGCCACGAACACCGTCCTGGCCACGGTCCCCGCCGGCTCAGGCCCGGCCATGATTGCGGTGGCGCCGAACGGCAACGTCTACGTCGCCAACCAGAGCTCGAACAACGTGACGGTGATCAGCAGCGCCACGAACACCGTCCTGGCCACCGTCCCCGTCGGCGGGGGCCCGTTCGCACTGGCGGTGGCGCCGAACGGCAACGTCTACGTCGCCAACAGCACTTCGAACAACGTGACGGTGATCAGCAGCGCCACAAACACGGTCCTGGCCACCGTCCCCGTCGGTGCGGTCCCCGACGCGGTGGCGGTGGCGCCGAACGGCAACGTCTACGTCGCCAACCGGAACGCGAACAACGTGACGGTGATCAGCAGCGCCACGAACACCGTCCTGACCACCCTCCCCACCGGTGGTTTCCCGGGCGCGGCGGCGGTGGCGCCGAACGGCAACGTCTACATCGCCAACCAGACCTCGAACAACGTGACGGTGATCGACAGCGCCACGAACACCGTCCTGGCCACCGTCCCCACCGGCACGGTCCCGGGAGTGATTGCGGTGGCGCCCAACGGCAACGTCTACGTGACCAACACCGTTTCGAACAACGTGACGGTGATCGACAGCGCCACGAATACGGTCCTGGCCACCGTCCCCACCGGCGGGGGCCCGTTCGGGGTGGCGGTGGCGCCGACCGGCAACGTCTACGTCGGCAACAGCAGTTCCAACAATGTGACGGTGATCAGCAGCGCCACGAACACGGTCCTGGCCACCGTCCCCGTCGGCGCGTTCCCGTTCTCGGTGGCGGCGGCGCCGAACAGCAACGTCTACGTCACCAACGCCAATTCTGCCAACGTGACGGAGATCTCGCCGTTGACGGTGACGGCCTCGCCTGCGGCGCCGGTGTGCGGGCAACCGGTGACGTTCAGCATTTCCGGTGGGACTCCGAACGGAACAGCGGTGGTGAACTTCGGGGACAGCAGCCCCACGGCCACCGTCCCCCTGGACGCCACCGGGAGCGGGCAGACCACCCACACCTACACCGCCGGTACGTTCACCGCGACCGTGAACGGCAACCCCACCCCCGTCACCGTGAACCCCAACCCCACAACGACGACGCTGTCGGTGACGCCGAACCCCTCCACCTGCGGTCAGAACGTGACCGTATGCGCCACCATCACCCCGACCACAGCCACCACCACAGTGCCGACCGGCACGGTCACCTTCACCCTCCCCAACGGCCAAACCCAGACGGTCCCCGTCAACGCCTCGGGGCAGACCTGCTTCACCACCACCGCCCTGACCACCGGCACCCTCACCGCCGCCTACGGCGGTGACACCTGCTTCACCGACTCCTCCACCAGCACCCCCGTCACCGTGAACCGCACCCCCACAACGCTGACCGGGCAGCCAGGCACGATCCGGCTCCGGCTGACCCCGCTGCCCGAGTTCTACATCCCCACCCTCAGCGCCACCCTGACGACCACCTCGGGGATGCCGGTGGCCGGTCAGCCGGTGACCTTCACCGCCACCACGCTCTTCGGCCCGGTCAACCTCGGCACCGCCGTCACCGACGCCAACGGCACCGCCACCATTCACAACGCCATCGTCCCCGTCTTCGCCGTCGCCACCCCCTTCTACACCGCCGCCTTCCCCGGCACTGCCTGCTACACCTCCGCCACCGCCCACGGCATCCTGCTGTTCATCCCCCTCCCGGGCTGATCTCACTGGCTCCGAAAACCCCACGTCATCTGGTCTGCTGCGACGGGAGGAACACACCGTGGCCCAACTGGACGAGCCGGCCGACCAGTCGAGGGGTTTGGCGGCACGCGTGGATTCCAGAGGCGGGGCTCCGGCCGTGAGGGCGGCTCCAGCACCGGCACGGTGATCGGCAGACCACGGCGCAGGAGGGGCGGCAGAACAACCCGACTCCGCGCTGGTGCTCACCCCGATGCTCGCCGACCTCGATGTCTCCATGCCGTCCCTCTCGGCCCTGGCGCTGATCGGCGGCCCGTTCTTCTGTCATCGTCATGATGCCTGCCAAAGGACGGAGCCCCGCAGACCGGGGCGCTGGATCCAGCACACCGCGCGACACCCGCAGTGGTCAACTACCCACCTGTGCAAGGCGTTTGCATGATGTGCAAACACTCTCGACGCCCTGCGCCGACGGCCCGTACCGTGAAAAGCCCCGGTCGTGTGGCATGGGGAGGCCGTCGTGCCCGACCCTTTATGGAACTCTGCCAAGGCGCGCGATCTGACCGCACAGCGCTCTCCGGGTGCGCTGATCCGGCTCGGCCGCGAACACCGTGCGTGGACCCTCGCCGCTCTCGGGGAACGGATCGTCTGCTACGCCGTCCCGAGCAGGGGCACCTGGGCCTCCAGATCATCGACGATGTCGAGCCACGCCTCGTGTACAGCGTCGGGCAGGTACGTGATCTGGGAACGCATCGCGGCGACTGCCTTCGTGGGACGTTGTTGGAACTCCAGTGACCACGAGGCGCCCCGCAGCAACTCCCGCAGGTCCACAAGAACCCCCAGAGGGTCGGAGTGGTGGTCGAGCACCTGCGAAGTGCAGTAGGCGCCTCCGTCGGTCACCCGGCCGTCCTCATCGAGAAACAGCCCTTCCACGACCCCCTGCCGGTAAGCGTCCGGCCACCGCTCGGGCTCGGCGTGACAGGACTCGACGCCCTCGATGCGCACGACGAACGTCTCTCGGCTGGTGCGCCGCCCGACCGCCGCGCCCAGGCGACGTTGGACGTCTTCCTCCAGCCCGGGAACGTTCGCGGCTTCCAGCCGGGCCGTGAGATCGCCCCCGTAGAAGATGTCGTTCCGCAGCGAGGCGATCAGCGGTTCCACCGCTCCCAGCAAGACCGTCTGGAGCCGCGCCAGCGCCCACCTGCTCCACAGCAGGGCCGCGTGCACGCAGGATTCCGCTACCTCGTCGGTGACGTCGTGCAGGACGGCACGGCCGTGTCCGGTGCCATATCGGTTGCGCAGTTCCCGTAGTTGCGACGCCATTTTGCGGGCGGCCTCGGGTATCTGACGCATCGGATCGTTGGGCGGTCGGTTTGCTGCGGCATGGTGCTCGATGGCCCGGTGCGCGTGCCCGAGGACCTTCTCGGACTCCTCTCGGTCCCCCACCGGCTTTCCGTGCGCGGTGAGCGTGACCCGCGCGACTGCCTCCACCAGCTCTTTCGCCGCGCCGACGACCAGTGGCCGGTCTTCGCCCGTGATTGCGGCGGCCAGGCGGGTGTGGAAGTCGACCAGTGCGTCCCAGTGCTCTTCTTGCAGCCACTGTGGCCGGGGGAGCGGTGCGTCTGCGAGGGAACGGATCAACTCGTCCACCTGTGCTGTGTCCTTCCGAAGGCATGGGCTCGACCATCGGGTGGGCCACGCAGGTCATTCCGTGACCTGACCCGTCCGACGGAAGTCAGTGTCGCCCTAAAAGGACGTCAGCGTACGTCGCTCACTGGCACACCTGTAGGTCGCAGCCGAAGACGATCACGTGGCACCTGAGACCGTCGCTGAGCAGGTCGTGCGGCCTGCGCTCCGCGGCGAGACAGCTTGGTGCGGTGAAGTCGGGCAGCAGCCTGATCAGCCGGTGTTTGCTGTCGCGCGGGACGATGGAGGGGCTTTGCGCAACCTGCACTGCCCGTTGGCAGCGTAGAAGGGCGCCAACTTGTGGAGTTTCAGGACGCTGCTGGAAGACGGCACGGTGGGCCGCTCCTGGCTGGACAACGACATCAGCCCCCAGTGCGAAGGGGAGTACGTGTCCTCCTACCCTCCGGACCCACTCACGAAGCCCTCGAACAGCGAGTTGCCCGCGCAGCTCAAGCGCTACCTGGGCGAAGCCATTGTGAACTACGAGCGCGCCTGAAGCTGGCGAAGGGCAAGAGGCCGACGCCCTTATCTCGCCCTCTCGTCCCGCAGCTCACGCGATGGTCGGCCCCGACACTTCGAGCATTCACCGACCCGGTGAGGCATCGCGGCCACCTCCGGCCGGGGAACGGTCCAGGCCCGATGGGCACGGCTTGGATCGCAGGCCGTGCCGGCACGCCATCGTGAACAGCACCTCCTGATGGGCCTCGTGCTGCTGCGTGACCTCCGTCTGGCGCTGCCCGCGACCGCAGAGCGTCCGCGCCGCCCCGAGTTCGTCGCCGCTGGCGGGCTCCGTCCGGCCGAGCAGGGTGAAGCGAAGGTCTGAACAGCCAGGCGGTACGGGACTACGCGTCGCGCCGGGCCTGCCATACGGGTGGCATCCCCTCACAACGGTGCTCCGGTAGCGGGTGGGATGCGTTCTCGGTACATGCTCTCCTGCGAATGCGAACCCGCCGTCTGCACGGGCCCCGCGCTCATGGCCCCCTACTACCTACGACTTTCCCAGCCAGGACAGACACCCCGAAGAGGGGGCCATCCGTACACGCTACGGCTCCTCGTCCTCCTCTTCACCGGCCTCGAAGGGGATGCGCCGCTCCTCGTCGATGTCGCCGCCAAGGCGTTCGATGCCGGGATGAGTGTCGGCGAGTACCGGCGGGAGATCGGTGCACCCGCGATCGTTCACTGCTCCGGTGGTTCCGCCCGTCTGGGACGCTTCCTCTGTACCGGGGAGGGCTGCTGGGGGCGGCGGCTACCCGGGCGGGAGTCAGTATCCGGTGAATCCGGCGCCGGCAGGGGCCTACCTCCCCAGCGGCCACGGTCACCGGCCCGCCGACCCGACACAGGCCCCCGGGCCGACCCCGCATCGACCTGTTGGAAGCCCGAGAAAGCGGAGACGCATATGAGAAGCCGTCGCTCTGTCGATCCACGATGATCTCTGGTTCGAGTGCAGTGTCCCGGTTGGGTGATCTCCAGTCCCAGCAAGCATGAAAGCAGGGCCTCCTGCCCAGCTCGGGATCGCTGAAGTCCTTCGAGCGTCTCGCTTTCCTCGCCGCTCCCGCACGTTCCTGGATCTCGTCTTGTCTGATGCGCGTACCAGGACGCCCTCGACCACCACCGGTACGGACGTCCTGCTCTATCACCTGCTCGCCCTCACCGCCCTCGGTATCGGCGGCACCCTGGCCTGGCTGTCCGGCAACCACCAACACCGTCCTCGGCTCCGGTCTGTGGGCCCCACTCGAACCCATCCAGGCCCTCTTCCGCCCCGCAGACCCGTGGCCGCACCTGTCCAGGCCCGCCCTGCTCACAGGCGGCCGGCCCACACGGACGCTGAACCAGCCGCACCGGCCATCCGTGAAGCGTCGGCCTCCCGCGCCCGCCGCCCCGGGGGGCCGGCGGGCGCGGGAGGCATGGCGGGTTCCGCGCGCCGTACCCGCTTGTGCATCACGGACTGCTCGACCGGGTGATGTGGCGGCCGGGCGGCGGCCACACGATGGTGTCGAACCTGTCGCATCTGGGGGGCCGATGGCTGTCAGCGGACCGTGTGCCACGACCGGGGAGTCCGGGCGCGGGCCGGCGCGGTCGCCCGCCGGTCCGCGGCCCGGCAGCCCGCCGTGGATCGGACGGGTGCTGGAGACCCACTGGGGCATCAGCCCTCGCGCGAGCGCGCTCCGGCCGCTGAGACCCGCCGCGGGGCGGCCCCTGAGCCACACCTCGGGGCTTTGGCGGGTGAGCGTTCCGGGGGAACCGGGCGGTGGAGGGGGCGAGTTCGTCCTCAAGGCGCAGCTGACCGCCGAGGCGCTGCGACCGGTAGCGTTCCACGTGATCAAGCGGCAGGTGATGGAGGTCTGCGCGCGGCAGGGCATCCCGGTCGCCGTCGCCGTGCCGGGCCTGGACGGTGCCCCCGCCATTCTCCAGGACGGAATCGGCTGCGAGCTCTTGCCCGTGCTGCCCGGCACAGCGCACCCGGCAGTCACCCCTGTAAGGGCCCGGGGCATCGTGACCGCCGGACTCGCCCTGCGCTCGGTGCTGGACGGGCTTCCGGAGCAGGTCGTCCGGGCGCTCGCGCCCTACCCCCTCGATCCCCTGGTGGCTCAGCCGTGCTGGCGGGCCGCCCTGGACGATGCGCTGGGGCGGCTGGGGCCGATGGCCGCGCGCCGCCCGGACGGGTGGGGGCGGCTCATCAGCGGGGTGCTGCGGCAGTTGGATCGCGCCGGACCGCTGCTCGAACGGCTCACCGAGGTCGGCGAGCAGACGGCACGGGGCACCGCCGTGGTCCACGGTGACCTGCACCACCGGCACTTCCTGTTCGGTGAAGCGGACCGGCACCGGATCACCGGCGTCCTCGACTTCGACAATCTGCGCGTGGACGACCGGCTGCTCGACCTCGCCTGGACCGCCGCGAGCGCGGGCCGGGTGGTCGGCGGGCGCGCCGTGCGCCGGGAGGGCGCCAGGGCGTTCGTACGGGCCGCCGAAGGCGCCGGGCTGCTCGCACCGGGGGAGGCGGGGCTCCTCATGCCCCGGCTGCTGGGGTACGCCGTCCCGGTCGTCGTGGACATCGCCAAGGACGTCCTCGAACGGGACATCCTGGACGACCTGTGGGCTGAGTATCTCGACTTGCTGTCACCGGCCCGGATGGCAGACACCCATGCCCTGCTCACCCAATGACCGTGCCCTCCCCGCCCCGCACGCTCAGCTCTCGCACCAGCTTCCCATTGCCGACCGGAGCCCAGGTGGCGCCGGCTTGAAGGAGATGACCGTGCCGCCAGCCGTCCAGACCGATCCGGCCTCCTCGTGGACCGGCCTCGACACATCAGCTTTCTGCTTCGAATCGCCCCGCACCCCGGACACGATCCTGTTCGAGTCGGCCCAGGGGGTCCGGCTGGCCGACACGGCCGGACGAGAGTACCTGGACGGGGTGTCGGGGATCTTCGTGACCTGCTTCGGTTACGGCAGCCGACCGATCGTCGAAGCCATCACCGAGCAGCTGCACCGACTGCCCTTCAACCCACCGTTGCACGGCACCAGCCGGGCAGCCGTCGAACTGGCCACGCAGCTGGTCCAGTTGGCGCCGGCCCCGCTCTCACTGGCCAAACTGGTCAACGGCGGTTCGGAGAGTGTGGAGGCCGCCTTGCGGCTCGCCCGCCTCTACCACCGGGAGCGGGGCGAGCCGGGCAGGTACAAGGTGCTGAGCTGTTACCACGGCTACCACGGCGCCACCTACGGCTCGCTCGCCATGACCGGGCGCCCCGACACCACCCGCTTCGGCCCCGGCCTGACCGGCGCCGTGCGGGTGTGGACGCCACACTCGCTGGCCCGGCTGTCCGGGCTCGGGCCAGAAGAGGCCGGGCAGACGGCCCTGGCCCTGATCGAACGGACCATCGAGGCGGAGGCCCCGGCCGCGATCGCGGCACTGGTGGTCGAGCCGGTGGTTCACCTGCTGGGGATGGCCGTGCCCCCGCCCGGCTTCCTGCCGGGGCTGCGCCGCTTGTGCGACCGGTACGGCATCCTGCTGGTGTTCGACGAGATCGTGACCGGATTCGGGCGCACCGGGCAGGCGTTCGCCGCCGACACCTTCCAAGCCGTGCCCGATCTGCTCTGCGTCGGCAAGGGCATATCCGGCGGGTACGCCCCGCTGGCCGCCGTACTCATCAGCGAACGGGTCGCCCCCGTGCTGGCGACCGGAGCGGCCTCCTACGCCTTCGCCCCCTCGCACACCTACGCGGCGAACCCGGTCAGTGCCGCGGCGGGGCTGGCCGCGCTGCGGCTGTACCGGGAGCTGGATGTGCCGACGAGAGTCACCCGGCTGTCCGGGCACCTCACGATCCTGCTGGAGAGCACACTGCGCGGCCGTGGCGTACTGCGCTCGGCCGGACTGCTGTACGGGATCACGCTGACGGCCGGCCCGCCGGCCGCCGGGGGCGAGGGCGGGGTGGGCCAGGCGGTCGCCCGGGCGTGCCTGCGGCGCGGTCTGATCATCCGGGGGGAGGACGACTGGGTAGTGCTGGCTCCGGCCTACGTCTCCACCGAGGCGGATCTGGACCGGATCGCCGCCCTGCTGGGTGCGGCGCTCGACGAGGTGCTGGGCGAGGTGCCGTGACCGCGCCGGTGACCAGTGGCCCGGTCGGGGCCGGCGGCCCGGGGCTGCTCGGCCGCTTCGAGGAGCCGGCCCGCGCGGCACGGCCCCGGCTCACCCCGGACGAGGCCAGGGTGATCGAGCAGGAACTGGCCGAGTGGCGGCGCCTGGAGGGACGGTACGCGCCGGCGACGCCCCTGGGGGAACTGGCCGCCGTGGCCGCGGCCGTACCCGAGCGGCTCTACCGGGACAGCGCGAAGGTCCTGCTGCGCATGCACGAGATCGCCGGATCCGGCAACCACCAGAGCTGCCTGTCGTCGCTGAGCCTGGTACGTGCCTGCTTCGACCTGGGCCTGGTGCCCGGCCCCGGGGAGCGCGCAGGGCAGCGCGACGGCGCCGGCCCGAGCGCGGGAAGCGCCGAACTCGTCGTCGGGCGCGGGCACATCGCCCCCAGCTTCTACGCCGAGCGGTATGTGCGGGGCACCTTTCCGTTCACCCCGCTGGCCACGCTGCACCGGGACGGCCTGACCGGGGTGGTCCACCGGGACTGGGGCTTCCGCAACACCATGCGCTACAGCCTGGGCGTCGGACTGGCCCAGGCGGTGAGCCTGGCCTGGGACCTGCGCCGGCAGGGGCTGCGCCGCAAGGTCGTGTGCCTGGCCGGGGACGGGGAACTGCACGAGGGCATCACCTTCGAGTGCCTGCGCTTCGCGCACGAGGCCGGGCTCGACAATCTGGTCCTGGTCGTCGACAGCAACGGCAAGGGCATCGAACCGCTGCGTGCCCCGGTCAGCAGAGAGTACCTGTCCCACTACCTGGGCCAGGCGGCGGAGACGGACGGCCTGGACACCGAAGCCGTCGCCAAGTCCCTGCGGGTGATGCTGGACGGGCCGGGCGGCGGTGCGCTGCTGTGCGCCACCCGCAAGGAGGGGCACAGCTTCAAGCTGCCTCCCGCCCCGGACGCACCCCCGCCCAGGCCCTCGTTCGCCACCACGGCCGGCCCGCTGCTCGCCGGGCTCCAGAAGGACACTGGCCGCCGCCTCGCTGTCTTCACCGGCGACATGGCCGCCCGCTTCGGCCTGCCGAACGCAGTGCCGTACGAGAACACCGGGCTCGCCGAGACGCTCTCCCTCGGACTCACGCTGAGCCTGCCGGAGGAGACCGTGAAGGTCGTCGCGACCGACGCCATGTACTACATGGACTCCCTGGGCATGCTCACCGAGGCCACCACCAGCACCCGGCACCTGCTCGTGCTGGCCGGCCGCAGCTGGGGGGCCTGGGGCGGCGCCACCAACTCGCTGAACCTGCTGGACCAGATCACCGGGACCCGGGCCTACGAGCCGGTCACCGCCGCCGAGTTCCGCTCCTGCGTCCGGCGGCTGCTGGCCGATCCGGCGACGGCCCACGTGCTGAGCATGGTGGACGCCCGCTTCACCGCCCCCGGCGAGGACTGTGCCGGGGACGTCGATGCGGCCGTCTGGCTCGGCGGCGCCCCGGACGCCGCGGACCTCGACTGCTGCGTGATCACCTTCGGTTACGCGGGCGTACTCGTCGCGCAGGCCAACCGTGACGGTGGCCTGGGGGTGCCCCATCTGCACTGCGCGGCGCTGCGTCCCGAGCTGGACCCAGCCCTGGTCGAGCGGCTGCGGCGCTGCCGTGCGCTGCTGAGCGTGGAGTACAACGGGGTGTCCGGCGGGTTCGGGGAAGGCCTGCGGTCCAGGCACCTACTGCCGCTGACGCCGCACGGGGTGCGCTCGGACATCCGCAACTGCGTTCACGACACGCAGCTGTCCCGGCACGGCATGACGCCCCGCGCCCTCGCCGAGCGGCTGCGGGCGCTGCGAGAGGACGGAGCGGCCGGATGAGCGTCGACTGGCACTTCCACGACTCCCGCAGCGGCCGGCCGGCCGGATCGGTGGACGGTGCGGTCTTCATGCACCAGGAGATGGCCGAGCTGCTCGCCGGTCGCGGCGCCGTCCCGCACGACCTCACCCGGGGCCGACCGGACCTGCCGGAGGGCTTGGCCCCGGGTGCCCGGGGGGACCTGGTGTACGCCGGCAGCGGTCCCTACGCCTACCTCTACCACCTGTGGCGGGAGCAGGCCGGGGCGTCGTACCGCATCGTGCGGGAGATCCACACCAGCTTGTGGTCCGGCTACTGGGCCCAGGAGGAGCTGTGCCGCGGCTACGTCCGGGACGGCGATCTGGCGCTGTTCCCGACCGAATTCGCGCGGCAGCTGTACATCCGCCACTTCGACAGCGTCCGCGAGGAGAACTCGGCGGTCGCCTATCCGCTGCTGCACCGGCTGCCGCGCCGGCCCGCGGTCCAGGTGCCCGCGCCCACCGACACGCTGCGCATCGGCTACCTCGGGGCACTGTCCGAGGCGAAGAACTTCGACCAGGTGTTGCGGGTCTTCGCCCGGCTGCACGAACTGAGCGGAGGCCGGGCGGGGCTGGTGTTCGCGGGCAAGCCGAACACGGAACGGTTCGCACCGGAGCGGGTGCTGGAGGCCCTGAGCCGGCACGGAGTGCGCCCTCAACAGGTCAGGGCTCCGGGCGTGCTGGGGCGGGGGGAGCTGGGCGGCTTCTTCCGCGCCGTCGATGTGCTGCTCTTCCCGAGCACGGCGTCCCGCGAGACGCTCGGCAGAGTGGTCCTCGAAGCGCTGGCGCACGGGGTCCCGGTTCTCGCGGCGGACGTGGGCCCCGCGGTGGAACTCCTGCCCGCGGAGAACCTGATACCGACGGCCCTGGACACCACCACGGAGTTCACCATGGGCCGGATCCGGCCGCTCGGCCGGATCGACGAGGAGACTTGCGCCGAGCGCCTGCTGCGCCGTGCCTACGCGCCGGCCCGGCTCCCGGACGGCGGCCCCTACGACGCCGGGGCGCTGTGGCGGGCGCTGGAGGAGCCCGGCCGGCGCCCCGGGGTCCGGCCCGACCGGCGGATCGCCGGGGCCCTGCGGGTGGCCGAGCGGTCCCGGGCCCACCCGGGGCTCGATTTGGAGCGGGCCGAGCGTCTGTTCCTGGACTACTTCCAGCGGAACGACAGCGCACTGGAGTCGGCCCTGGCCGGGCTGGAGACCCGTACCGGAAGCCGGTGGCCCGGCCTGCGCGAGATCGTCGCCCGGCCCCGGCGCGAGCTGGCCGACTACCGGGCCTTTCCCCGACTGCTGGACGCGCTGCTGCTCGAACCCCTGACGTACCGACAGACCGTCGATGAGGAGAGCCGATGACCACACAGCCGTCACAGCCCGACGACCGTGTCGTCCTGGTGGCCGGCGGCGGCCGCGGGATGGGTGCAGCGGTCGTGGAAACGTTCGCTCGCCGGGGCGCCACCGTGGTGGCCGCCGACGCACAGCAGCTCGCCTCGGACGTCAACCACTACCGCAGCCGGCGGACGGGCGGATACGCCGCCGCGCGGGAACTCGCCCGCACTCTCGGCGAGAAGGGGTTCGTGGTGACGGCCGCCGACGTAGACGCGGGCGACGAGGACTCGGTACGGGCCCTGCTGAAGCGGATCGACGAGGAGCACGGGAGACTCGACGTGGTGGTCAACGCCTTCGGTGTCGCACACATCTCCCGGGTCGAGGAAATGACGCTCGCCCAGTTCGAAGCCGTCCTTACGGGCAACTTGTCCGGGGTCTTCCTGGTGTGCAAGCACGCGATCGGGCTGCTGCGCCGGAGCGGAGGCGGTGCCATCGTCAACTTCTCCTCCATCTCCGGCCGGATGGGCTTCGCCAAGGAGGCCCACTACTGTGCCGCGAAGTTCGGGGTGATCGGTTTCACCGCCGCCCTCGCCAAGGAGGTTGCGCACAGCGGCATCCGGGTCAACGCCGTGTGCCCGGGCATCGTCCGCACCCAGATGTGGGAGTACCTACTGAGCGAGTTCGTGCGCCCGGGCGAGACCCGGGAGCAGTGCTGGGAGCGGATGCGCGCACTGATTCCGCAGGGCGAGTTCCAGAGCCCGCAGGACATCGCCGACACCGTCGTCCATCTCGCTTCCGCGCCCCGGCTGACCGGGCAGGCGATCAGCGTCGATGGCGCGATGGCCCAGCCGTGACCGCTGCCCAAGGACCCCCACGCGCCGAGCACGCCGCACCGTTCCCCGGGGCGTGGTACTGGCTGGGGCCGCCGGCCGGGGCCGTGCGCCCGGTGCCGGAGGAGCTTCGACTGACGGCGGGAGCCGGCACCGACCTGTACGCGATGCCGGCGGTACGCGAGATCGATGCGCTGCCCGCGCTGGTGCGGCAGTTCGACGGCGACTTCCGGCTGTCGGCCGGGGTCGTCGTCGAGGACGGCGCCCGCTTCGCGGACGCCGGCGGGCTCGTCGTCCGAACCGGTGCCGGCTGGGTCAAGTTGTGCGTCGAGCGGACGGTCGCCGGGTCCTGGGCCGTAGTGACGGTCGCCTCCCTGCCGTACTCCGACGAGGCCATGGGGCCGGCCCTGCCCGGGCCCCGCGCCGACCTGCTGGTGACCCGGGAGGGACGTCGGTTCGCGGGGCTGTTCCGTACCTCGCGGGACGCGGACTGGCGGTTCGTCCGGACCCTGTGCCTTCCCGAAGGTCCGCTGTGGGCGGGCGTGTTCGCGCAGGCCCCGCTCTCGGCCGGCGCCATCGTCCGCTTCCACGACCTGGCCTGTGGTCCGGAACCCCTGCGGGACCGCAGGTGAAGGGCCACGACGCGGACGGAGGCGACCCGGTGCCGGCGAACGCGCTGGAGCGGCTGGTACGGCGCGTGCCGCCGGCTTCGGGCCCCGGGGCCTTCGCCGGACACCTGGCGCGGGTGTCCGAGGATCTTCTGGACGTCCCGCGGCCGCTGGAGGCCGGGCAGGCCGTCCACTGGGCCCGGCGCAAGGCCCGGGCGCTGGGGCTCGACCCCGCCCGGCTGGAACACCATCTGGGACGCGGGCTCGCCCAGGCCGGGTCCCTCGGCCCGGACGAGGCCGCCGAGTACCGCCGCAACCTCGCGACGCTGCTGCCCGGTTCCGCCGGGGGTTCCGAGGCACGCCCGCCGGAGCCGGCGGCGCTGTACGCGGCGCTGTGCGCACTCGGGAGCGAGACGGTACAGGCCGTGCGGCAGGGGCTCGGCGCCGAGCGCCGGGTGGTGGTCTTCCTCGGTACGGACGCCGAGTTCCTGAAGCTCTCCTACGATGTGTGGCGGGGCAGCGCGCACGCCTCCCGCGTCTTCTACATGAGCCGGCTGTCGCTGCTGAGCGATGCCGAGCGGCGGGTGCTGGCGCGCACCCGGCACGAGGTGTTCGGCGCGGACGGTCTGTCCGATACCGTCTCCGGCGGCGGCCGGGGGGGACGGCACTTCGCGTGGATGGACAACGGGCTGGTCGCCTCGCAGTTGTTCCTGCTGATCTCGGCGGCCCGGGAGCGCGCCGCGGCGGGAGAGGCGGGCTTCGGGGAGCTGTTCATCCGGCTGTTCCGCCAGGAGCTGGCGGACGGCCACGGGCAGGCCGGACGGCGCAGCGGGGGGCCGCTGACCCTGTTCGGGACGGCACACCCGCTGGTGGACGAGGTGCTCGCACACGGCATCGACCAGGGCCTGTTCGCACAGCGCTGCGGTGCGCTGGCCCGCCGGTTCCGGGTGGCCGCTGGCCGGGGTCCCGGCGACCCGGTGATCGTGGACATCGGGGCCAACGGCACCCAGCCCTGCCTGCTGCTCGGCGCGCTGGCCGCGGGGCACGCGCTGTCGCCGTCGGTCGTCCTGTTCACCTCGCCGCGCCGGTCGTGGGGTCCCGCCTCCCCGGCGTTCCGCGGCGTCCCGGTGACCGGACGGTTCGCCATGGCGGTCGAGTCGATGAAGTCGTACCGGACCGACTACCGGGGGGCGCTGGACGGCGCCCGCGGAGAACTCGCGGTGGTCCCGCCCGACCAGCAGCTCCTCGCCTTCTTCAAACAACTGGCCTTCCACCGGGCCGCGGTGCGCGAGCGTGCCCGCACCGGGTGAGTGTCGGCCGGGCCCACCGCCGCGCCGTCAGGGCGTCCCGTCCGGCCGGGTCAGCCGCACCCGGCCGCCGGTCTCCAGGGAGGTGCGTACCGCCATCGCCAGCCCGACCGCCCGGATACCGTCCCGGACGCCCGGCTCGGGGGCGGTACCGGCGCTGACGGACCGGACGAAATGGCGCAGAGCGGCAGAGGCGATCCGGCCACGCGCGAGGGGCTCCCAGCTCTCCCGTACGGCCTCGGTGTGCTCGGCTGTGGCCCATTCCAGGGCGGTGAACATGTGGTCGCGGCCGGTGAGCCGGGCCTGCCCCCGTTCGGCGTGGACGGTCAGCGCGGCCGGGGTGCGCAGCGCCTGGACGCCGAGGCTGCCTCCGGTCAGGACGGCGGCGGCGCCGCCGGCGTACCCGATGGCCACGGCGATGCCGTCCTCCAGGCGTCCGCCGCGGTAGGCGCCGCCTTCGGCGTGCACTGTCTCCGGCTCGCCCAGCAGGAAGCCGAGGGTGTCGAAGAGGTGACAGGTGTTCTCGTTGACGACGCCGTTGCCGTCGGCGGGATCCCCGACCCACCCAGGGCTGTCGTCCCGGGGCAGCATCAGGTCCGCGTTCACCACCAGGGGGCGGCCCAGGGGTCCCGCGAGGAGTTCCCGCAGTCGGGCGACGGCGGGCAGGTGCCGCAAGCAGAAGTCCAGCATCACCGGGGACGCGGGGTACTCGGAGCACAGCCGGGCCAGGGCTTCGGCGTGCCGGCGGTCGGCGGCGAACGGCTTTTCCAGGAAGAGCGCGAGCCCCGCGTCCCCGGCGGCGCGGATCAGCTTCCCGCGGGCGCGCGGCGGTACGGCGAGGACGACGGCGTCCAGCTCCTCCTCGGCGATCAGGCGCAGGCCGTCGCGGTAGCCGCAGGCGCCGAGCGACGCGCTGAAGCCGGCCAGGTCCAGGCCCTGGCCGGCCGGGTCGAGTTCGGCCACGGCCACCAGGTCCGCGCCGTCCAGGCGGACGAGTTCGTGGGCATGGCACCGGCCGAAGCCGAGTCCGACCACGGCGCATCTGAGCGGCCGGCCGGACGGCGGCACGCAGGCGCCGTCCGACCGGGCGTCGCTTGTGGCCATGGAGTCCTCCCGAGTTCTCACAGGGTCACCGGCCGGGGGCCGGCCGGTCACTGTCTCGTTCGCCTTCGCCTTCGCCTTCGCCTTCGCCCCCGTCACCGTCGCTGCTCGGCCAGGTCCGCTCGGTGACGTCGGCGAAACAGCCGAGCACCGCGTCCAGCACCCCGGACTCGGGTGCAGCTTCCACGGCCCGCAGATTGCGGTCGAGGTGGCCGGGATCGCCGGCACCGGTGAGCACCGCGTCGAGCTGGGGGCAGGCGAGCGCATACCGCATGGCCAGGGAGGCCAGGTCGGTGCCGTGCTGGGCGCATACGGCGGCAGCGCGGCGGGCGGCGGCGCGCAGGGCGGCGGGTGCGGGGTGCCATCCGGGCGGGCCCGCGCGGGTGAGCAGGCCCATGGCAAGCGGGCTGCCGAGGATCGTGGCCACCCGCCGGGCACGCCAGCCGGCAGCCGGTGCGGCCAGGCTTCGATCGTGCAGACCGTAGCGGCAGTAGCTCTGCACGACCTCGGCCCCGTGCCGAACCGCCGCCGCCAGCGGATCGAGCAGCAGCCCGGACACCCCGACGGCACGGGTCTTGCCCTCGTCCCGGAGCCGTTCCAGCAGGGGCAGCACCTCTTCGACGAGCCGGTCGGGGTCGCAGTACTCGACGTCGTGCGCGAACAGGACGTCCACGTGGCCAGTGCCGAGCCGGCGCAGGCTGTCTTCGAGGCCGGAGCGGATCCGGGCCGGGGAGAAGTCGAAGGTCCCGGGCGCGTAGCAGCCCACCTTGGTGGTCAGCACCACCTCCTCGCGCCGCCCTCGCAGCGCCCGGCCCACCCACTCCTCCGCCAGGCCCCGGCCGTAGGAGGGCGCGGTGTCGACGAGGGTGATGCCGGCATCCAGGCCGCGCAGCAGAACCCGCAGGGACGCTTGCGGGGGCCGACGGGCGAAGATCCCCATGAATGTGGTGGTACCGAGTCCCAGCCGGGAGACCTTCAGCCCGGTGGCCCCCAGAGTGCTGTACCGCATGACCGCGGCCCCTCCCTGCCTCGGGTCCCCGCCTCGGGGTGTCCGGGGGCAGCGTGCCACCGAGGCGCGCCGTCCACACCACTGGACCGAGTAGGGCGTGGGCCCGCTTCCCGGCGGTGCGCCGCCGCGGGCCCGGTCCGGGCGGCCCGCAAGCCGGCGGTCAGTCCGTACGCGGTGAGCGATCGGGCGGTGTGGCACCCGGCCGGGGGCGGCACAGTGGGCCGTGGCCGGTCCTGGTGGCGCGGTGGCGTCCCTGCCCCACCCGGCACGCCGGGACCGGGCCCTTGGGAGCGCTGGACCGATACGGATGGGGGCCCGCACTGTGCCGACCGAACACGACCCTGAGCGGCCCGCGGCACCGGTCGCCGCGGTGATCTTCGACTTCGACGGCGTCATCGTCGACTCGGTCCGTCCCGATCTGCTCGCGTGCCGCGCCCTGTACCGCGAGTACGGCGGCGGGGAGTTGTCGCAGGGCTGGTGGGCGGAGCAGGTGTGCGGACGGCCCGCCGGCTACGAGTGCCTGTTCGAGCGACTGCTGGCGGTACGGTCCGCAGCCGGCGCGGCCCGGCCGGGCCGCGCGCAACTGCGTCGGCGGCTGGCCGAGCTGTGGGAGGAGTACCTCACCGAGGAGTACGTGCGGCTGCTGCCTGCCGTGCGGGAGACCGTGGAGGGTCTGCGCTCGGCCGGGCTGCCGCTGGGCATCGCCTCGGCCGCGGACGGCGCGTGGGTACGGCGCTGGCTGACGCGCTACGGGTTGTCGCGGCACTTCACGGCGGTGGTCACCGGGGACGACGTACCGGCCAGGAAGCCGGATCCGGCGGTGTACCGGGAGGCCCTGCACCGGCTGGGTATCCCCGCCGGGGCGTGTGTGGCGTTCGAGGACTCGCTCAGCGGGGTGGCGGCAGCGCGGGCCGCCGGGGTGACCGTGGTCGCGGTACCCACTCCTACGACCCGGTTCCTGGACCACTCCAGCGCACACGCGGTATTGCCGGACCTCTCGGCCGTCTCCCCCCAGTGGCTCGCGCGGGCGGGGCGGACGGGATGGTGACCGGCGGCGGTACGGGGGCCCGCCGGATCCGGCTCACCGAGGAACTGTGCCAAGTGGCCGAACTGGAGCACTCGCTGTGTCTGCAGTACCTGTACGCGGCCTTCTCCCTCAAGACCCGTCCGGAGGAGGGCGGTATCGACGAGGTGCAGGCCGAGCTGGTGCGCGAATGGAAGGGCCAGTTGCTGTTGCTGGCACGCGAGGAGATGCTCCATCTGGGGCTGGCGCTGAATCTGCTGGCCGCCGTCGGCGGCGCCGCGCATCTGCACCGGCCCAACTTCCCGCAGCCCGAGCGCTACTACCCGCTGGGCACGGTCGCGGCACTGGAGCCGTTCTCGGCCACGTCGCTGGAGCGGTTCCTCGACTACGAGCGGCCCTCCGCACCGCGGCCGGCCCCGGAGCCGGGCGCGCGGAGCGCCCCGGAGGCCGCGGAGCCGGGTGGACGAGGGCCGCAGACGGTGGGCCAGCTGTACAGCTGGATCCGCGCCACCGTCCTGGATCTGGAGGAGAAGGAGCTGTTCATCGGCTCTCGGTACCGGCAGGTCGACTCGGCCGCCGTCATCGACCCCGAGGGCGTGCTCGACGAGGACGTAACGGTGGGGTACGGGGTCGAGCCCTTCTCGATCGACGACCGGGCTTCCGCACTGCGGGCCATCGACCTGATCGTCGAGCAGGGGGAGGGCGCCGAGGAGGACCGGGAGGGCTCGCACTACCACCGGCTGCTGCGCATACGTGCCGAACTCGACGCCGAACTGGCCGCCGCCCGCACCGGCCGCCCCTTCGTACCGGCCCGTCCCCTGCTCCGCAATCCCGTGGTGCGGCCCGTGCCCGACGCCGAGGGCACCACACTGATCAGTGAGCCGCTGGCCCGCGAAGCGGCCGAACTGTTCGACGACGGATACGGCCTGCTGGTGCTCATGCTCCTGCGGTTCTACAGCCGGGTGGACGAGGCGCCCACGGAGCGGCAGCTCATCCAGCGGGTGGCGTTCTTCCCCCTGATGACGATGTTCGTGCGTCCGCTGGGAGAGGTACTGAGCGAGCTGCCGGCCCGCGCCGGGAATCCGCCGGCGAGCGCTGGTCCGCCCTTCGCGTTCCGGCGGGGGCTCGCGCTGATCCCCGAAGCGCGAGTGGCCCACCAGGTGTTCGCCGAGCGCCTGGCCGCCCTCGCCGTCCGCAGCCGACGGCTCGCCCGCCGGATGCGGGCCGCGAACGTGCCCGACCGCCTCCAGCACCGTACGGTCCTGCTGGCCAAGGATGTGGCGCGGATGTCGCGTTCGTTCGCCGGGGAAGTGGTCCGGCCGTGAGCGGGCAGCGTGCCCTGCGCATCGAGTTCGGCGGCTGGTTCATGTGCCGGCTGGCCACCGACCCCGATCCCACGGACGAGCCCCGGGGTGCCAGCGGCAGCACCTTCGCGCTGGCCGGGGAACCGGACCTGGACCGGGTGATCGTGCTGAACGACCCTCCGCCGGGCACGGTACGCAGCCACGCGCCCCAGGTCGGCGTGCACGTGACCCGCGCCGTCTACGGGGCCCGCCAGGTGAAGGAGTTGGTGGGCGGGCGGGTGGAGCTGCTGGACCGCCCGCGGTTCGAGAACCGGAACTTCGTCCTGACCACGGCGGGGCGGGAGCCGATCGTGCCCTTCCGGCTCCGCGTGAGTGGCGCCGACGGACACCCCCGCCTGGAGCGGTCCATGGCCATGTCCCGGACGGCTCCGGGTCAACAACAGCGGCCCGGCCGGCGGACGGATGTGCACCGGCTGCCGCAGCGGGTGCTCCAGGAATACGGAGCGCGCGGCTTCCGAATGGACGCCGCACTGGTCGCCTCCGCGACCGGCATCCATGACCCGCTGGCCGACCGCGCCGAGCGCCGTGCACGGCTGGCCGCCGAACTGCGGCAGCCCGGCATCCCTCCAATGCGGCGGGCGGCTTTGGGCAAACGCATCCGGGAACTGGATATCGCGCTGCGGAACCCCTCCGACGAACGGGTCGTCAACCTGACGGCCGTGGAGGAGTTCGCCTTCCCGCTGCACGGCCCGCCGGTCCTCCACGACCCGCTGCGTGGGCGGCTGCGGCCGGACACCGCCGTGCCCTGGACGGTCGCCTTCTGGATGGGCGGCTGGGACGCCGACGCGCTGTGCGGATTCCTACGGGGGAACCTGGTGGTACCGCTGATCTGATCTGTGCACTCCCCCTCACGGACACCGACGCGGTCCCGCCCCGCCGGCGCCGTCCACCGCTCCCCGCCTCCGATGAAAGGCCCGGTGCCCCGCCCATGGGTGACGTCAGCTCCGCGCGACCCGGCCCGGCACCGCAACAGCAACTGCGGCAGGGGGTCCTCGGCACGTCCGGAATCACTCTCATGGTGCTGTCCGCAGCCGCCCCCCTGACCGTGATGGCCGGCATCGCACCGCTGAGCATCATGCTCGGGGGCATCGGCGCACCCGCGGGCTATCTCGTGGCAGCGGCGGTGATGGCCGTGTTCGCCGTGGGATTCGTCGCGATGACCAAGTACGTCAGCCGCCCCGGCGCCTTCGACGCGTATGTGGAGCGAGGGCTGGGGCGGCGGGCCGGTGCGGGCGCGGGGCTGCTGGCCCTGCTGGCGTACAACGGCATCCAGATCAGCGGCTACGCGATTCTGGGCAGTTCCGTCGGCCCGGTCCTGCGTTCGCTGACCGGCGCGGGGGTGCACTGGGCGGTCCCCGCGCTGTCGGGCGTCGTCGTGGTGTGGTTCCTGGGGTACCGGGGCGTCGAGATCGGCGCCCGGGTACTCGGGGTACTCCTGGCCGTCGAGGCCGTGGTGCTGGCCCTGGTGGCCGGGGCCATCGTGGTCCAGGGCGGGGCGCACGGCCTGTCCTGGGACTCGTTCCGCCCTTCGCACATATGGACCGGGGGCATGGCCGCCGCGCTGACGGTATGTTTCGGCTCCTTCCTCGGTTTCGAGTCCACCGCCGTCTACCGGGCGGAGGCCCGCGATCCCGACCGGTCGGTGCCCCGGGCGACCCTCACGGCGCTGGTCTTCCTCGGCACCTTCTACACCTTCGTGGTGTGGAGCATTGTCCAGGCGTTCGGCCCGGTCCAGACGGTCTCCGTATCGGTGCACAACACCCGGGAGATGTACTACATCGCCGCCGAGCGCTACGTCGGCGCGTGGATCGCAGACGTGATGAAGGTCCTCATCATCACCAGCGTGCTCGCCTCCGCGCTGGCCTTCCACAACATGGTGAACCGCTACATCCACTCCCTGGCGATGCAGGGACTGCTGCCCGGTGCCCTCTCCCGGGTGCATCCGCGGCACCGGTCGCCGTCGGTGGCCGGAGTGTGCCAGAGCCTGCTGTCCGCTGTCGTGATCACGGGCTTCGCGGCAGCGGGCAGCGCCCCTTACCGGACGATGCTGATCTGGCTGAACACCCCGGGCATCATCGGCGTGATACTCCTCCAGGCGATCACAGCACTGGCGGTCGCGGTCTTCTTCTGGCGCACTCCGGGGCTGCCGCGAAGACGGCCCGTCTTCGCGGTGGCACTCGTGTCGCTGGTGCTCATGACGGGCGTCACGGTCGTACTGGTCCGCTACGTGGACGTCCTCACGGGGGCGGGCGGGGCGACCAACGCGGTGCTTGTCGGCCTGGTGCCGACCGTCCTGCTGCTCGGATTCGCCAGGCCGGCACCCCGGTCCCGGAGCTGACCGAATCCCGCTCATACGCCCTGGCGGGGTACCGGGGAACTCGGCATCCTGAACCGATGCCGGGCCGCCCGGCCCGGAACGTCCGGGGCCCTCGGACCCCGGCCACCGCGCGCGACGCGAGGAGGTCATGATGGCCCGTCTGTACGGGCGGGGCAGAGAGCTGGGGCTGGTCAGGACGCTGCTGGCCAGAGCGAACGGACCGGGTACCGGGCTGCTGATCGTCACCGGCGGCCGAGGCACCGGGAAGTCCAGGTTCCTGGCCTCGGCATCCCAGCTCGCGGCCGAATCGGGGCTGGAGGTCGTGCAGCTGAACGGCGGCGGGCTGTCCGGGGCCTCGCTCCGGTACCTCCTGGACGAACTGCGCGAGGCGCCGTTGGAGGAGTTCGCCGACCGATGGCACGACTGGGTCGACTTCCACGCACCGGGCGGCAGTCCGCAGGGGGCTGTCGTGGTCGCCATCGACGACGCGGACTGGTGCCGTTCGGTCGAATCCGCCATGCGGATCGTCCGCGGGGCCGATGTGCACTCGGCCCGCTCCCTGGTGGTCGTACTGGCCTGCCCGGACGATGTCACGGAACCGGCCGCCGAACCGGGCACGGCCTGGGACAGCGAGCAGGTGCACCGGCTCGGCGACCAGAGCCTTGCCGTGCTCTGCTGCCGGCTGCTGCCGCTGCCCCGAGAAGCGATCGAGCAGCTTGCGGCCGAGGTGCTGGGGATGCCCCCCGGGCCGGAGATCATGGAGGTCTGCTCGTACGCCGGTGGCGTTCCGGCCCGGTTGATGCGCTTGCTGACCGGCTTGCTGGAGGCCGGGGTGGAGACCGCACCGGACGGCACCGCGCGGCCGCACGACGCGTGTGTGCTCCCCCCACAGGCCCGCGCACTCGCCTCCAGGCGTCTCACCGGCGTGTCCGACAGCACCCGCCGGATGCTCGACATCGCTTCCGTCCTGGGGCAGTCCTTCGACCTGGAAGCCCTCTCGGCCGTTCTCGGACACAGTCCGCTGAGCCTGCTGCCCGCCATCCGGGAGGCGCGGGAAGCGGGGGTGCTGACCACGGAGGACTCGCTGCCCGCCTTCAAGGACCTCCTGGTGTGGCAGGCGGTGCGGGAGACTGTTCCCCGCCCTGTCCGTGGCGCGATCCTGCGGGACGTCGGCCATCGACTGCTGGCCTGTGGCGGCGCAGACACGCTCAGCGCCGGGTACCTGCTGCGGGCGGCCGAGAGCGGGGATCGCAGGGCCGCCTTGAGCCTGCCCGAGGCAGTCGCCCGCCGGGCCCGGAACGATCCGGTCACCGCCTCGGACATCGCCGCGCAGGCGCTGCGGCTGCCGCTGCTGGAGGAGGACGGCCGGGTCCGGCTCGTACGGATCAAGGCCGCCGGGCTGACAGTCCGTGGACTGCTGTCAGAGGCGGTCCTCTGTCTGGAGGAGGCGCTCAAGCGCCCGCTGGGACCCGCCTCGGCCAGTCTGCTCCACGCCCGGCTGGGAACCGTGCACCTGTGCGGCGGCGACCTGGCGGCGGCCACCGCACAGGCCCGGCAGGTGCTGAGCCGGGCCGGCAGGTCCCGGGCCCCACGCGAGACCGCCCTGCTCCTGGACTTCTGTCCCTTACGCTGGGACGACGCCGGCCAAGAGCCGTGGCGGGCGGCGGACGGCAGGGACAAGGGAAAGGATGCGGACCGGGTCCGGTATGCCGATCCCGACGTGGTCGGCAGCCACCGCTCCTGGTGCGAGGGACGGGTCGCGGAGTCACTCGACATGCTGCACGAGAGCAGCGCGAGCGGCCCCGCACCGTCCTGGGGCGACCGGGTGGCCGCGATCTTCGCCGGAGCGGCCCGCGTCCAGTATCTGGTGAGCCTGCGCGGATTCGCCGAGGCGGAAGCCGAACTGCGCGAAGCCGAGGCCCGGGCTGGTGCGAGCGGCGGCCGAGGGTGGCACGCGATGACCGGGAGCCTCCGGGCGCTGCTCCTTCTCGAACAGGGAAAGGTGGCGGCCGCCGTCCCGGCGGCCGAGGCGTCCCTCGACCTGAGCCGGCAGTACGGAACCGGCGCGCTCGCACCGCTCGCCCGCGCGGTATTGGCCATCGCCTCGCTGCGCCGGGTGGACATACCGGCCGCGGTGCGGCAGGCCGAGTTCCTTGACGCGGAGCTGAGCAGACACCGTTCCAACTGGACCACCCCGTCCATGCTGTGGGCCGCGTTGCTGGTCACCGAGGCGCGCCAGGGGCCCCGGGCCGCCGTGCGGATGGCCGAACGGCGGCTGTCCGAAGGGGTCAGTCCGTACGAACTGCTGTTGTACGCCCCGTACACGGCTCCATGGCTCGTGCGCACAGCGCTGGCCGCCAAGCTGCCGGAGTTCGCAGCCGAGGCGTCGGCCGCCGCAGGGTTCCTGGCCCGGAACAACCCGGGCCGACAGGTGCTCGGCGCGGCGGCCGAACACGCGCGAGGGCTGCTACGGGGCGACACCGCGGCGCTCCGGCACGCGGCTGACCTGCACCAGGACCCTTGGTCCCGGGCCCAGGCCCAGGAGGACCTGGCCAGTCTGTGCGAAGACCAGAACACGGCCGTGCACCATCTGGAGTGGGCCATCGGCGCCTACATGCGGTCCGGAGCACCACGGGACGCCGCCCGGGTCCGGCACAGCCTGCGGGAACGGGGTGTGCGCAAGCGCCACTGGAAGCATGCGGACCGCCCAGTGCAAGGCTGGGCGGCCCTGACGGAGACGGAACACACCGTCGCCCGCCTTGTCGCCACGGGAATGACGAACCGCCAGGCAGCTGAGCAGATGTCGCTCTCACACCACACGGTGAACTATCACCTGCGCAGCATCTACCGCAAACTCGACATATCTTCACGTGTCAAGCTCGCCGCGATGGTTCATGCCTAGAGTGTTTCGTTTGGATCATCGGGCGGACCACAGGAAGATCCCGGCGATGTGGAGTCCGGCGAGGTAGATGGTGGCGGTTTTCTCGTAGCGGGTGGCGAGGCCCCGCCACTGCTTGAGGCGGTTGATGCACCGCTCGACGGTGTTGCGCTGCCTGTAGGCCTCCCGGTCGAAGGCCGGTGGTCTGCCGCCGCGTCGGCCCCGGCGTCGGCGATGGGCCCGCTGGTCGGCGGGGACGGGGATGACCGTGCGGATGCCGCGCTTGCGCAGGTGGGCGCGGTTGGCTCGGGAGGAGTAGGCATTGTCCGCCAGGACCGTATCCGGCCGGGTGCGGGGGCGACCGCGGGGGCGGGGAACGCGAAGTCGTGCCATCACCGTCTCGAAGGCGGGCGCGTCCCCGGCCTGTCCGGCGGTGAGGTGGAAGGCCAGCGGCCGTCCGCGGCGAGATGGACCTTGCAGGTCAGCCCGCCGCGGGACCGCCCAAAGGCATGATCGTGCGGCTCGCGGGCCGGAGCCCCTTTTGCCGGGCCCCGGCCGCGTGCTGGTGAGCGCGCACGATCGTGGAGTCCACCGAGACCGCCCAGTGCAGGTCCTCCTCCGCGTCGGCCTGTGCGACCAGCGCGGTGAACACCCGCTCCCACGTGCCGTCAACGGCCCACATGCGCAGGCGGTTGTAGACGCCCCGCCAGTTGCCGTATTTCTCCGGCAGGTGCACCCACTGCGTTCCGGTCTGGAACTTGAAGGCGATCGCGTCGATCACTTCACGGTGATCCCGCCACCGGCCACCCCGCTTCGGCGTCCGGTCCGGCAACAAAGGCTCGATCCGCGCCCGTTGGGCATCAGTCAACGGCACAGCCAGACCAACGCCCCAATGATCCAAACGAAACGCCCTAGATGAGGACGACGAGGAGTAGCGGAGCTCTTGGCGTCTCCCGCCGGGGCCCGGCTCGTTGTCTGGGTGGGAGCGTTTCGCTCCAGGCGGGTGCCGTCGGTGGGCGGCGGTGGAGAGGTGCAGGGTGTGGCCCTGTCGAGGCCAGTGTCGTCAGGCGGCGGAGCCGGCCGTGAGCTGGTCCATGATGTCGGCCCGGTTGTAGTGGGCCCGCTTCTCGATGATCTTCCCGTCCTTGAACGTGAACAGGTTGAACATGGAAAAGCGCATGTGCGCTCCGCGTGGGGGGATGCCGTAGTAGTCGCCGCCCTGGTCTCCTTCGACCACGACGTAGGCGCCGACCTTGTCGGCTTCGGCGACGGTGTCGAGGACCGTCAGGCGGATGCCGGGGAAGGCGTCGTCGTGCTTCTTCTCCGCGTCGATGAACCCTGCGGCGCCGGGTCGAGGGTTGTCGATCTGGGGGTAGAGGACGAAGTCCGGGTGGAACATGCCGGTGAGCATGTCGTAGTCGCCCTGCTGAGGGCCTGGTAGAAGCGGTGCACGAGGTCGGCGTTCGTTGCGGTGGACATGTGATCGGGTCCTTCTTTGTCGCTCTGGCACGGCGAAGGGAACGCCGCGAGGGGTTGCTCCCAGGGGCGGGGCTCGACGTGTGGGGAGCCCCGACTCGGTTCCTGAGTGGCGGTCCGGGCTCAGGCGCGCTGCGCCCAGTCCTGGTCCAGGCGGTCGGTCAGGCCCGCGGCGGCGAAGGCTGCCTCCAACTCGTCGCGGCCCTCGGTGAAGTGGGCCCAGCTGTCGTGGTGGAGCGGGACGACGCGGCGCGCGTCAAGAATCCGGGTGGCCTCGGCGGCCTGGGCGCTGTCCAGGACGATCAGCCCACCGTCGAAGAGCATGGGGAAGCGGGGCGCGCCGGCGAACAGGAGGGCGGTGTCGATCGGGGCGAAGCGCTCGGCGATCTCCCTGACCGCGTCGAGCGAGGCGTTGTCGCCGCTGACGTAGACCGTCGGCAGGCCCTCGCCCGTCAGGACGAAGCCGACGACCTGGCCGGCGAACGGCTCGACCTCCTCGCGCGGTCCGGGGCCGTGGATGGCAGGGACCCCGGTCACCGTGATGGTGCCGCCGCCCGGGCGCTCCAGCTCGACCGTCTCCCAGTCGGCCAGGCCCTTGGCCTTCACCCCGAGGCGCTCGCCGCCGCCGGGGGTGGTCAGGGTGAGGGGGACGTCGGCGAGCAGGGCGCGGCCGGAGGTGTCGAGGTTGTCGGCGTGCTCGTCGTGGGAGAGCAGGACCACGTCGATGGGGCCGAGGTCGGCAGGGGTAGCGGTGGAGGGAGCGGTCTTGGTCAGGGTCGGGCCGGGCGAGGCGTAGTCGCCGGGGCCGTCGAAGGTCGGGTCGGTCAGGAAGCGCAGGCCGCCGTACTCGAACAGGGCGGTCGGACCGCCGAACGTGCGGACCGGGAACTGGTTGGCGTTGGACTGGGACATCACATCTCCGTTTCTCATGAAAAAATCCTGCGTTTAACGTGATTCAAGGCTAGGCAGGTGTCACGGAAAAATGCAATCGGTACCATGAGAGGCATGGACGACACCCTGGCCACCGACGTGGCACCGACCGTTCTGCCTCCGGCACCGGGTGCCGACCGGTACCGCTCCCTGGACTTCGCCGACACCGCCGCCACCCTGCCCGCCGGCCAGAGCTACGACCTGCTCGCCGCCCCGGAATCCGCCATGCGCTGGCTCGCCGTCCACGACCTGACCACCCCGGATGTACAGCTGTACGAGGTGTGCGCACAGCGGATGCGCACCCTGCGCGGACACATCCGCGCCCTGTTCGCCGCCCGGGTCACCGCCACCACGCCGCCCGAGGAATCCCTGCGCGCGGTGAACGAGGCCCTCACGGCCGTGCCCACCGCCCCCCTCCTCGCCTGGGACGGGGCCCAGGGACTGCGCCGCATCCAGGCGCACCCCACCGACCAGGCCGTCAACCACGCACTGGCGACCCTCGCCGCCGACGCCGCCGACCTGCTTACCGGCCCCGACGCCGGCATCCTCGCCGCCTGCGGCTCAGCCCCCTGCGACCGGTTCCTCCTGCGCACCCACGGCCGGCGCCACTGGTGCTCCACACGCTGCGGCGACCGCGTCCGTGCCGCCCGCGCCTACGCCCGGCGCAGCGGCGCCTCGGGCTGACGCCCCCCCGGGACCCTCTTGCGGCCGCCCGGTGGCCACGCGAAACACCTTCAGCAGGCTGCTTCCGGTTGTCGACCGGCAGCCGGGCGCTTGATTGCTGAAGATCACCGCTCTGACTCGGGCTCTCTCATAAACGTTCATTTATGAGAAGGACGACCGAGATACGGGTCAAAGGCGTAATGAGATGATCTCGACCGTCTTCCGAGACCAGCAGCAGCGCGCTTCCGCCGTCAGGCCGTCCGGGAGCGCTTCTTCCGCTTGGTCTTCGAGCGCTCCTCCAACTGGATCTCCCGCTCGGCGCCGGGCACCCCCGCGCCCAGTTGCCGTCCGCGCTCCCGCTCGGCGTTGAACTCGGCACCCAGCTCGATGGCCAGGTTGGTGAGCCACAGCCACACCAGGAAGGCCACGACCCCGCCCAGCGTCCCGTAGGTCTTGTTGTACGACCCGAAGTTCGCCACGTAGAACGCGAAACCCATCGAGGCGACCACCCAGACCACCAACGCCAGTACGGCACCGGGCAGCACAGATCCGAAACCGCGCAGCCGCGCGTTGGGCGAGGCGTAGTACAGCACCGCGATGATCAGTAGGACGACCAGCACCATCACCGGCCACTTGGCGAAGTTCCACGCGGTCACCGCCGCGTTCCCGGCGCCCAGCGCGTTCCCGAGCTTCTTCGCCAGCGGCCCGCTGATCACCAACGCGACCAGCACAGCCGCCTGCAGCAGCACCGCGATCAGTGTCACCAGGAGTTGTACCGGACGCAGCTTGAAGAAGGGACGGCCCTCCTCCACCTCGTAGATCACGTTCGAGGCGCGGATGAAGGCCCCGACGTACCCCGAGGCCGTCCACAGCGCCCCCAGGGCGCCGACGATCAGCAGCACGGTGGAGGTGCCGGAGCTGGCAGCCATGGACGCGATCGGTTTCTTGAAGGTGTCGACCGCGGACGCCGGACCGATCGAACTGACCAGGTCGTTCAGGGTGCTGGTGATCTTTTTCGGGCTCATCATCAGGCTGACGAGCGAGATCAGCGCGATCAGCGCAGGGAAGATCGACAGCACCGAGTAGTAGGTGAGGGCGGCGGCCGAGTCGGAGAGGTTGTCCTCCTTGAACTCGGTCAGGGTGCGCTTGAGCGTCTGGCCGAGAGTCCTTTCGCGCGCATGCGGTGGCCCTTCGGGCCGTCGCCCCGACGTCTTCTCCCGCTCGAACCCGGACGCCGCGGGCTCGCGTTCCTGCTGCTCGGGTTCCCTGTCGGCCCGGCCGTGCTCGGGCCGCGTCCGGCGTTCGTTCTCGGGCTGGCGCTCGGTCTCCGGCTGGGGCTTGCCGAGGCCGGGCTCGGCCACGGGCCCCCGCTCGGGCACAGCCTGCTCGCCGGGTCCGCGCCGTCCGTGCCCCGGAGGCTGTTCGGGCCCGGGCTGCTCGTGCTCAGGCTTGTTCTCAGGCCGGGCTCCGGGATCGGGACCGGTCATCGCAGCACTCCGCTCACCGAGGGACACCGACGTGCGCCGGCGTAAGGACGCGCTACCGGTACCTGGACCGGAGCCGCTGCAAACATCACTACACATGACCACAAGGCGTGACTCCCGTCTCCGCCGGGCGGTAGAGGCGGATGAGCCCAGCCGTGGATGTCCCGCCAGGAGCGACGCCCGAGGCCGGGAGCACCGACCGAGACCGTAGGCGCCGCCTCGCGCACGCGAATCGGACGGGGCGGCGGCTACCCGGTGGTGCCGTTCACCAGCGAGGTGCAGACATCGCCTGGGCCATTCGTTCGAGCTTTGCAAGCAGCAGCTTGCAGTCGGCGATGGCGTCTACTGAGGTTGAACTCGTGGTGTCGCCTGGGTTCAGGGGTTGATGGTCAGGCCGGTGTCGGTGAGGCAGCCGTCGATGAGGTCCCGGTGGTGCTGGATGTGGCGTAGGCCGCGTCGGATGTCCAGGGGCGGTTTTTCTGATCAGTAGGTCGTGGGTTGGCCTGGGTTGATCAGTTTGCTGCCTGGTGGTGGTAGCGCTTCAAGCCCCGGTTGCTGTGGCTCGGCGACGGAGGGAATGGGGGCTTGGGCTGTGTGCTGAGCTGGCGCTTTGTCAGGTGGAGTGAGTGTTGGTCAGCTGTGGTCAGTTTCTCCGCGTGGTGATCAGGTTCGTTGAGTGTTGGTATGCGCTGGTTGTGTTGTTGGTGGGGTGGTTGATCCAGTACAGGGCGGTGTCGATGTCGCGGGCGGTCCAGTTGCGGATCGGGGCTGGGGCGTCGGCCAGGAGCTGATCGATCGTTTCTATGTAGCGGCTGTACCGGCCGGGTGCGTGGCTGAGGGTGATGCCGAGGGTCCGTAGTCCGCTGTGGGCTCGGCGGTCGTAGACGGCCATGCGGTCTGGTGCGGCTGCTGTGAGGACGGCGGAGGCGAGGGCGTCACCCGTGCGGAAGCCGGGTAGTGAGGCCAGGGCTGCTCGGCCGGCTTGTGCTGCCGAGCTGCGGCTGAGAGTGGTGTCCCGGGCGGCGGTCGTGGCCGCGGCGGTTGCGCGGCGTACGTCGGCGTCGGCGAGTGCCAGGAGGTCGGCGGCCCAGGGTGTATCGGCTCTGAGCCGTTTCCACATCAGCAGTGCTCCGATGTCGGCTTTGCCGATGTTCCCGCTGTCGCGTGCGCGTTGGGTCACCTGTTGCAGCGTTTCGTCGTAGTACGGGCTGACGGTGTCGGTGTAGGTCTGGCGGGCGGAGACGAGGCGCTGCCATTGCTCGGGTGCGAGGGCGAACGGTCTGTTTGTCACGGCTTGCTGCTCCGTCTTGTCCGGAGGGATGGGGCAGGGGGTGGTCAGCCGCTGACAGGGGTGTTGCCGCGGTGTTCGCGCAGTGCTTGGAGGATGCGGGCCCGGTGTTCTTCCGGGGAGGTGTCGGGGTCGGCCGCGGGGGTGTCGAGGAGTGGGCCGAGGCGGCTGTACAGCGCTTCGAGGCCGATGAGCGCGTCGAGGCTTTGCAGGGTGGCGTCGTCGATGACCGGAAGCGGGGCCCGGTCGGGCGGTAGGAGCGTGGCGAGGAGGTCAAGCGAGTTCCACCCCTGGTCGAAACGTTGGTTGATCCAGGTCCGGCAGATCTCGGAGTCGGTGTGACGCCACGCCCGGATGAGGGTGATCTCCCGTTCGGTGAGTCCGTGTACGGGCCGGCTCGCGGCGGGGGTGAGGTGCCGGGCGATCTCGTGGCTGATCAGTGAGCGGGCCTCACCTACCCAGTCGAGGGCGGCTGCTGCCTGTGGGCGGTCCGGGGTGTCGGAGTCGTTGCGGCTGGTGACGCGTTGGAGGGTGCGAGCAGCCAGGACGGCTCCGTCAGGGGTCTCGGCCATGGTCTTGAGGATTGCGGGCCGGTCGGGATCGGCAAGGTCGGTCAGGAGGTCTTTCGCGAGGAAGTCCATGGCGCGGTCCGCGGTGAACAGGCCGAGGGCCCCTTGAGGGGCGGCGGTGAGGTGGCCGTAGTGCGGGGCTGCGGCTTTGAGGAGCGCGGCCGCCGGCAGGGGGCACCGGCGTCGCGTTTGTAACCGATGCGGCGGGTGATGCGCTGGGTGTCGTCGCGCAGGCGCAGGAGGAGTTCGTCTGCTTCGGTGCCTGGGGTGTTGTCGGCCAGTTGCTGCAGGGCGGTGTCGAAAGTGTGCTCGGGAAGGTCGTCGTCGGGGACGCCGAAGACCATGTACCGGTCGAAGTGGTCGATGCTGCCGATGCCGCGCCGCCGCGCGATGACCTGAAAGTTGATGCCATGGCCGAGAGCCTGCCGGACTGGTGCGAACAACATCCCCATCAGGCCGATCACGCCGTCCAGGTGCTGCTCGGCGACGCCCGCCTCCTGCAGCCTGGCACGCCAGCGCTCGATGCTCTGTTCGGGCCGCTCGTCGCGGCGCGAGGGCAGGTTCATGCTGGTGCCGGTGAGTTCGGCTCGGTGCTGCCACAGCAACTGGTAGGCACGGGGCTCGCTGGTGCGCAGGAAGGTGACGATCAGGAAGTCGACGATGTCGACGTTGCCGGTGAGCTGGCCGAGGGTGGCGTCCACCTGACCGAAGAACCGTTTGATGGCGCGCGGGGTGCGCAGCCGGGCCTGCAGGTGCCGGTAGTAGGCCTCGGAGAGCCGCTGCTGCTCGCCGGGCGTCAAGACCAGGCTGTGCGACGCGAGGACTGCGGCGAGGGAGCGGTCGACCAGGAGGTCGGCGTCGCGCTCGCGGAAGGCGGGAAGATCCAGCCGGACCTGGATGATCTTCTCCAAGAAGTCGCGTGCGCGCGGCTCGCTGTTACCGACGAGCTCACTGCGTTGCAGGACGTCCAGAAGGGTCCGTTCGTCGAAGCTGATCAGGTAGTACACATTGGGCAGATGCCCTACCAGGCGTACCAGCTTGAAGACGACGAGGAGCTCCTCGGGGGTGAGGCGGTCCAAGTCGTCCATGACGACGAGGACCGGGTGGCCCGCTTTGCGCAGGGCTTCCTCGGCTTTGTGTTTGGCGGCGGATGCGCTCGTGTCGCCGCTGATGCGGTTGCTGACCTCCTGGATCAGCCCCTCGGAGTCCAGGCCGAAGAGAGCAGTGACCTTCCCCAGAGGACTGATGGCCTTGCCGAATCCGCCGATCTTCTCTCGCGCCTCGGACCACCGCCCGTCATCTGGGAGGGCTTCGCGGATCTCGCTGAACAGCGCCAGCGTGAGCGACTCCAGATCGGAGTACAGCCACGGGTTGAGTTCCGCGACCAGCCAGCCGTCATCGCTGGCTGCGCCGTCCCGTAGGCGGCGTGTCACCTTGCCCAGGACGCTGGACTTGCCCGAGCCCCAGGGGCCGATCAACGCGAGGACTCCGGTTTCGGTCTGGTTCCTTACCCGGTCCATCAGGTTGATGACATGTTGGGCGTACTGTCCGTGTCCGAGCAGGTCAGGTCCTTCCTCGTGGTCGAGGAAGGGCTCGTCGTTGAAGAAGCGCACGTCGGCCATCTGCTCATTGTCGGGACAGGGCTCAGCTCGGGTACGGGCGTTAGCGAATCAGGCCGGGGGCGATGCCGATGCTGACCAGGAGGTGTTGTTGGTCGGGGTGGAGGAGTAGCCAGCCACGGCGCTGGCTGTGGACCCAGTTTCGGGCCGCCGGGTGGCGGGGGTGGGTGTGGGCGTGGTGGCAGGCGCGTTGCCACAGGATGGGCCAGGGCGGGTTCCACCAGGGGTCGATCGTGGCGAGTGCTTGCTGGGTGGGGGAGGGGCTGCTGCGTTTCTTCGCGAGTTCGCGCTGTCGGTTGAGCCATTCGCCGAGGGGGAAGCCGTCGTGGACGGTCTTGATCGGCGGACAGAGATGGCCGTGTTCGCTAGCCCAGGTACGGGCGTGAGTGAGGGCTTCGGCATGGGGCCGGGGGCGGGGGCTGGGCGGCCACCGTCCGGCGGTCTGAGCGGTGATGCCGATCGTGCTCAGCAGGTGCTGCTGGTCCGGGTGGAGCTGGTCGTACTGGAGGCATGCCCGGGTGATCCAGCTGCCCAGGACGGTGCTTGGGGCGGGGATGCGGGCTGCGGGGTCGAAGGGGCAGCCCGCTTTGATGTGGTCGCGGGCGCGGTAGTAGTTGCGCTGCCAGTGCAGATCCCAGGGTGGGTTCCACCAGGGGCCGATCGCGGTGAGCTCGGTCAGGTGGGGTGAGGGCGACTGTCCTGCTCGGGCGCGTTGTTTGGCTCGGTTGCGTTGGCTGAACAGCCACCAGCCGAGCTGGAAGCCGTTGTAGAGGGTGTCGCGGGGGGCGGCGAGGTGGCCGTGTTCAGCGTGCCAGGCCCGGGCGTGGGCCAGGGCCGCCTCGAAGCCCGGCCTCAGATCGGGGCGGTGCCCCAGATGGCTGCGGGGCTCGCGGGGACGCTTCAACTCGACGGCACGCCGAGCGTGACGCCGACCGGTCAGAGCCGCAGGGTCTGCAAGCCTTCTGACGCGGCTCGCCGTGTCTTCCATGTCCAAGCCCCGATCCACAGCCGATGTCTTCGAGGTCGCGCGCGAGTGTTCCCGGGCCGCGCGGGCTACGCCGGCAGCGATGCCGATGTCGGTCAGGAGTTGCTGCTGTTCGGGGTGGAGCTCGTCGTACGTGGCGCACTGGCGCCATAGCCAGTCTGCGGTCCCAGAGTCGTTGAGGTCATCAAAGCCGTTCTCGGCCCGGAGGAAGCGACTGTCTGCGGCGTCGCGGGCGCGGTAGGAGTGGCGCTGCCAGCGCAGGTTCCAAGGCGGACACCACCAGGGGTCGATGGCGTTGAGGTCTTGGGCGCGGCCGACGGGCAGGGGCCGGTTGCCGGTGCGCTGGTAGTTGCGTTGGTTGGCGAGCCACTGTCCCAGGCGGAAACCCTCGTGGACGGTTGCGGAGGTTACGGACGCCAGGCTGCCGTGTTCGGCGGCGTAGGAGCGGGCGTGGGCGAGGGCTTCTTCGGCTCCGGCCTTGAGGTTGCGTCGTCTGGGCCGGGCAGCGGCTGCCGTCGCGGCGTCGATACCGATCTCGGCCAGGAGCCGCTGCTGTTCGGGGTGAAGTGCGGGGTAGCGGGTGCACTGCAGATACAGCCATTCGCCCAGGCTGTAGCTGGTGGAGGGAAAGCCGCGGGCCGGCTTGAGCGGGCCATGGGTTTGGGTGTGGGTGCGGGCTTGGTGTCAGGTGCGCTGCCACAGGGTGCTCCAGGGTGCGTTCCACCATGGGTACAGCGCGTGGAGGGCGGCGGCTTGGTCGGCGGGCATGCGGGTGTGGCGGGTGCGCAGGTTGGACAGCCACGTGCCCAGCGGGTACTCCCCGAAAGCGTCTTCCTTGGGGGCGGCCAGGTGCCCGTACTGCTGGTGGTAGACACGGGCGTGGGCAAGGCTTCTCTCGAAGGCACGTTCGGCTTGGAGGCTGTGGCCGCGCAGCCGTTTGACCGGCCGTGGTTCCGGCTGGCCGCTGTCGGCGGCTGATCGCGGTGGGGGCAGAAGGTCGCTGAGAGGGCGGGGCCGGTGTGCCGAGTGCACCCTCCACAGTGTCTTCTGCGCCGCGGGTGTGGGGGCGGCTCGGGTGCGTACGCAGGAGTGGGCCCAGGTGAACAGCGGTCCGTGGGCGACGTCGGCGAGGTGGTGGGCGAGCCAGGGCCGCTGGAGCTGGTCGGCGAGTTCAGCCAGCAGGGCGGGTAGCTCGCCGAGACGGTAGGGGAGATGCCCGCCCGATTCAGTAAGGATGCGTCGCTGCAGGGGGTGGCAGGCCAGCAGGCGTGCGAGGGCGACGGTTTCGGGATAGGTGATCAGGTCGCGGGCGGCCACCTTCCACCAGCCCGGATCGGCGTCGTCCGGTCGCGTGGCGTTGAGGCGGGCCGGCCACGCCCGTTCCTCGACCGGCCAAGGCTGGTCCCACCAGGAGTTCGTGACGGCGCGGGCAACCTGGAAGGCCCGCGCTCCGGTGGGGGAGCGACGCAGCAGCCGGACATGCCACCGCTGAGCGTCGATCACCTCCGGGCACTGGCCGAGGGGCACGGGCAGGCCGCTGGTGTGGGGCAGGTACAGCAGCCAGTACCGGTGGCGCGCGCAGACCCCGCTCCTCAGGTGCCAGGTACCGCCGGGCGGGTACGCGGCGTCCGGTGCGGGCGGCGGTGCAGGCGGGGCAGGCCGGTCCCCAGGCGGCGACGGCCTCCTCGCCGCGCATCAGCCGCCCGACCGGGCCGGCCCCGTACTTGCCGCAGGGCTCTTCCCGCCTCCATGCGGGCAGGGCACGCTCGAGCACCCGCGGTGGAACGCGGCACAGCGTGGCAACGCGGTTACGGGCCTGGGCGTTGAGGCGGATCTCGCTGTCCGGGTACAGCATGCCGGTGAGGTTCTGCAGGCCGCCGAGGTCGGTGACGGCGGCGAGCAGGTCGCGGAGGGTGAGGTGGTAGCGGGCGGCGAGTCTGGTCAGGAACGACAGCGTCAGCTCTCCCCGCTGCGGGGCCACCCGTCCTGCCGCGCCGCCGACCATGGCAGGCACGACCGCGCCGGACGCTGCCGCCCTGCGTGCCGCACGCCCATCCCCGGGCACGCCGCCGGGTGCGGTATTGCTGCGCCGGTGTGCCATGCCGGATGCCCCTACTTCCGCCGTGTGGGCCGGGCCGGCCGGGCCTGGGCTTCAGCGGCGGCGTCGAGCTCGACCTCGCTCAGCAGCTGCTTCGTGATCCGCTCGGTGCCTTCGGTGAGGGCGATCAGGGCGGCTTCGCGGATGAGGTAGGAGAGGCTGCCGATCCGCCCTGCGGTGCGGGCATGGAGGTAGGCGGCGTGCTTGACCAGGGTCCCGGGCCGGTGCGCGCGCAGCCGCAGCAGGTCTTCCATGGCCCGCACGAGGTCGTCCCAGACCGCCCGGTCCTGCTCGGTCGCATACGCCAGCGGCCGGTGGCGGAAGAGCTTGAAGCGGCCGGCGATCTGCACCCCGCGCACCCCGCTGAGCAGTGAGGAGGTCTCGATGTCGATGGCGGAGTAGACGAAGGTGGCCGGGATGCGTTCGACGAGGTACTTGAGCTGGTCGGAGGTTTCCGCTCCGGCGCGCCGCTGGGTGTCCAGGAGGTGGACGTCATCGACGAGGACCAGTTGGGTGCCCAGTTCGCACAGCAGGTCGCACACGGCGCCGGTGATCTGGGTCTGGTTGAGACGGTCGGTGACGGGCATGCCGAGGAACCGGGCGAATTCGCTGACGAGCATCTTCGGGGTGGCGGCCGGCGGCACGCTGATGAACAGCACAGGCCTGCGCTCGGCCTGTCCTGGGTGCTGGCGGGCGTCGGCCAGCTGGAAGGAACGCCCGAGCGCCATCATCGTGGTGGTCTTACCCGTCGTGGCTGGCCCGGAGATGATCAGACCGCGCCGGGCACCGGCCTGCTGGCGGCGGTTTACCAGCAGCAGCCGGCATACGGCGGTGAACACGCTGTCCATGGCGGGGGTGCACATGACGGCGAGTTCGGAGTGGTAGTCCTCGCGCCCCGTCTGGGACCAGGCGGGATCGTCGGCGTCGCGCACGGGTGCCGGGGGACGGTGGACAAAGGCATCCCACCCCTGCCACACGGTCGGAGGGACCAGCGGGGCGAACCCCGCGGCGTCGTTCGAGAGCGGACTCACCATCGCAGGGATTCCTCAAAGGGGTCGTAGACCGTGACCTTGGCCCGACGCGGAACAGGCACGCCGGATTCCTGCACTGGAGCCGCTGAGGAGTCGCTCGGCTGTGCGTGTTCAGCCGACCAGGTGCCCACGGCGTCGTCGGTCAGGGGCCCCTCGTCGTCCCCACCGTCGTCGAAGACGTCCTCGTCGGCAGGCTCGAGCACCCCAGCCTCCGGCTGCTGGCCGTACAGGATCCCCCACACCGCACCCTCGGTTGCGGCGGTGCGGGCGCGGGCAGCGACGACCTTCTCCCGGCGGGTGCCCTGCCCGGCGGCGGCGCGCTCCAGCAGCTCGCGCAGGGCGAGCGCCAGGTCGTGTTCGTGCTGGGCGCGGTCTGCACGGCGGGCGACGGTGCGCTTGATGTGCTGCCACGTGAAGTCGGTGAACGGGGCGCTGATCAGGGTGTGGTGGACCCACGGCACGGCCTCCCACCCGTATCCGCGTGGCTGGTCAGGCTTCGGCAGGCGTACCCAGACCTGGCCGGGCACGTGGGGGTTGTAGTGGATCTCCCACAGGCCGTCCGCCGCCGGCGAGGGCTCGCCGCGGTAGGGGTTGAGGACCTTGTGGTCGTAGGCGCGGTAGTCGATGCGCATGCCGTAGTCGTTGATCTTCTGCCGCTTGAGGGGCATCAGCTCGATGTAGTCCTCGCGCCCCAGCGGCACCGGCACGTACCCGCACACGGCGACCAGCGCCGCCCACATCTCGTTCGGCGACAGGGCACAGCGGGGCATCATCGGGTGCCGCAGCCCGTCGTGCTCGCGCTCCTGCCACCCGCAGATGATCCACTCCTGCAGCAGGTCGTCCAGCTGGGCCAGCGTCCACACCGCCTCGCCTTCGGCGTCCTTGCCGCGCTCGCCGGTGTGTGAGCCTGTGTAGGCGGCCGCGTGCTGCACGAACAGGGTGTTGATCGAGGAGAAGGTGCGCTCCACGTGCCCCTTGGCGGGCCCGTTGCCCGGCGGCGTGGGCTGCACGGAAATGCCCAGCGACTCGCAGGCGGCGATGAACGAGGACGAGACGAACACATTGCCCTGGTCGACCACGATGGTCCGCGGGGTGATCACCGGCTGCGCCGCGGCGCCTTCCAGCCGGGCATCCACACTCAGCAGCCGCTCGTAGGGCACCACCGAGTGTTCCATCGCCAGCGCTTCGGCCCAGCCGGGCCGCATCGACGCCGGGACCATCATCTGAGCCAGCAGCTGCGCCGCGTCCACGCTGCGGGTCCCTTTCGCACGCAGCACGGCCGCGCAGATGGTGCGGGTGGCCACATCGAGCGCGAGGGTCAGCTCCGGACGCTCCACCACCCCGTCATCGAGCACCACGAAGGCGTCCAGCACGGTGCTGTCCATCATCACCAGCTCACCCGGCGCCATCACGGTCGTCGGCACGAACGGGGGAGCCGGCCGGGCTGAGCGCCAGCGGCGCTGCCGCGCACTGTCCAGCAGCCCGCGGCCGTCGGCGAGGGCGTGCACGAGCCGGTTGAACGTCGCACTCGACGGCAAGCGCACCACCCCGTCTCCGTACTGCTCGGCCAGCAGCCGCTCGGTGTACACCCGAAGCCGCCCCAGCGTCCCGCTGGAGCGCTCCCGCCCGGCCTCCAACACCTCCCGCAGGGCGGCCACCACCCGCTCGTCCGCACGCCCCAGGACGGACCGCAGCCGGGTGGCCCGGTGATCCACCAGCCCCCACACCCCGTCCTGCCGGTAGCGGGCCCGCATCCGCCGCACCGTCACCGCGCTGGTGGGCATGCCGGCCGCGGACAGCTCCGCCGCCTTCGCCTCCTCGCGCTGCGCTAGCGTCCGCGTCTGCGGGTCGTACTCCGCCCGCGGCGAACCTGCGGCATCGGGCCCGCCCGGCCGCCCTGTCTCCACCTCCCGCACATGCCGCTCCCAGACAAACGCCCGCTCCCGCACCGCCTCCGGCAACGACTCCAGCAAGCCCAGCGGCGGCACCCTTGAGACTCCCGGAGCATCCAGGACTTCGAACCCCGCATCGGCGAACAGCAGCGCCAGCAAAACCGCCGCTACCTCACCGCCCTCGGCGACCAGCCGCACCTGACCGTCAGCAAGGGCCGCCACCGTCCAGGTACGCCCCCCGAACCGCACCTGGCTCCCCACCTCCACCACCGGCCTGCCCGGCATCCCGCTGCCCGCCCTCACTCTGCCGCCTGCGCCCCCACCGGCATCCGCTCATGCATCGCCACCCCCAGGTCCGCCGTCAGCCATCCCGCCCACAAGGCATGGAACAGCGAGGGAAGCACGATCAGCGGATCCCCGATCCCGCGTACGCCCTCCCACAGCGGCGCGGGCTCGGCGAACGCCTCCTGCAGCGCAGCAGCCAGCAACTGACCACCGTGATGCCGCGGGTGCCGGTACCCGGCCAGCCAGGTCACATTGCGCCGGTAGATCGGGTCGACAGGCCCGAGCACCCAGTACCGCCAGCCCACCGCCGTACAGATCTCTCCGACCACCGCAGCAACAGACCGCTGACGCCGAGACAGCTCTCCCCTCCCTGTGCAGTCGGCGAGCACCCCCTGGCCATCGGCCAGCCGCAGCATCAACTGAGGAGCATGCGCCCGCACCCCGCTCGGCACATGCCACCGCAGTTCAAGCGGCCGGGCGGCCATGCCGCTGACGCGCGGGTCGCGGTCGAGGAGCATCACGTGCAGCCGCATCGCAGCGGATCCGTAATGCACCAGCCGCCCCGTGGTGGACGACCACCACCATCCCGGCGCCAGCCGCTTGCCTTTGCGGGCCGGGAACGGCTTCAGCGGCGGACAATTTTCGAAGACCACCTCGGCGGCGGCTGACGACCATCTCCAACACTCCCTAGCCCCGCCCGCAGCATGGAACAGCACATCCACCGACTCGACTTCGAGCCGCCGTGTCCCCGCTCCGTCCCACCCGGCATCCTGCATACAGAACCAAACGGCTTATCGGCCCATCCGGTAATGGGCATGCCCGTCCATCGGCACATCTCAGCGCCCGGACTGTTCTGCAGCCCAGCTGTAGCCCAACTCGGCGAGGGCGGCGAGCTTGTCGGGGGTGAGCTTGGCGCGCCTGCTCTTGCTGTTACTCAGAAACACCCCAAGCCGGACCTCCGTGCCATCCTCGAGCCGTTCTACATGCCCTCTTGGCACGGTCAGGTGGCCCTCGCGGGTTTTGTACTGGGTGAGGGCCGCAACACCACGCTGGAAGGCGCCGGAGGCCGTCTTGGGGGCCTTGGCGGGCGTCTCCTGCTCCGGCGGGAGCGGTGTGATGCCGAGCTGCTCGAGGAGTTGGCGCTGCTCGTCCTTCAGCCCATGCCAGACGGTGTGCTGGCGTTGCTTGTGGAGCCACCGGCCGACGTCCATTCCATGGACTGTGACGCCCGGCTCCAGGTACGCGAGCTCGTTCTCTTCGGCGAGCATCTCCCGCACCGCGGCGTAGTGGCGTTGCCAGTCCGCCGGCCACTTCGGGTCCCAGTGCTCATCGACGGCCTCCAGTGCCGCCCTCCACTCGGGGTGCCCGTCCAGCGCCCCGGGCCTGCGCAGGTTGGACAGCCATTGCCCGATGGGCCGGTCGAGCATGGTGGCGGTGCGGGGCGCGCACAGTGTCCAGTGCTGTTCGTAGTAGGCCTTTGCGGCTTCCAGGTTCTCCTGGAACCGCTCGTCGGCCATGGACCAGATCATGCCGAGCCGCTCGAGCCGCCGGGCGCGTTGGCCGCTCATCTCCCCGGCCGCGTAGGCCCTGCGCTGCTCTGCCACCCACTGCCCGAGGGGTGTCGCCTCCTCACGATGCCCGTAGGGCACGCGGGCATGGCCCTCCCGCTCCACATACGCCTTGAGCTTCGCCCAGCCACGCGCCCAGTCCTGACGCTCGGTGTCGATCACGTTGAAGGAGACCCAGTTGGCGACCATCACGGGGTCACGTGGGGCCGCGAGACGGAGCAGCAGACGAGATTCTTCCTCGCCTTCCTCAGGTTCCGTGCCAATATTTACGGACGGCTGCGCCATGTCCTTCCGAGGCTCCTGCGGGATAGCGAGCAGTTCAACGACTTCTTCATCATGAGCCCGCAGCCCTTCAAGAACTTTTACCAAGGGACGGTACGATCCCGAGCCGAACATGTCCTCTGGTGTTTCTCCCGGCTGGAGGAATACCGGCACGATCAATGAGGCGAGTTTCCCCTGTCCGGGCTTTTGCCGGAGCGCGCGGCCGATGGCCTGGACGATGTCGTGCGGCGCACCCTTGGGGTCCAGCAGGGCCACACTGTCCACCGCGCGGATGTCCACGCCCTCCCCGAGGACGCGGCAGTTCGAAAGCACTGCCCGCCGCGCCGTAGTACCGAACGAGCCCAGGACTTCCCGCCGGTGCTCGGGGGCGTTCTCGCCGCACAGCCAGTCCGCCCACATCTTCGCCGGGTACGTCTCCGGCTCGTTGGCGTGGAGCTTCGCCGCAACGCGCTCCAGGCCCTCGGCGTAGGCCTGCGCCTCGACGGTCCGGTGGTGGAAGGTGATGCACGTGCTGAGGCCGTGTTGCGCCATGGTGTGCAGGAGCGCGGCCTGGAGCGCCCCAAGCCGCTGCCCGCGGACCTCCTCGGTGTACCGGTCCTCGCCGTAGAGCCGCTCGGGGGTGAGGGCGGGGTCCTGGAGCTCGAGGACGATGATCTGGTACCGCGCAAGCAACCCCCGCGAGACCGCCGAGGCGAGTGACAGCTTGTACAGGACAGGCCCGAAGACCTCCTCGTCGTCCATGGAAGCCGCCATCTCCCGCGGCAGCGGATCCCGCACCCCCTCGGCAACCTCCCGACTGAGACGCTCCTCCCAGATCCGCGGGGTGGCCGTCAGGTACAGCCGTCGGTAGGCCGGGATGACGGCCTGGTCGTGGATGTCCGCCCACGCCTTACCCATCGACCCGGAAGTCCGGTGCGCCTCATCAACGACCGCCAGGTCTACTGGATCAAGCTGCTGGCCGTAGACACCTTCGAAGGCCTCCGCCAGGACACCCAGCGACGCGTACGTCGCGTAGATGGTGACCGGTCCCTGCCCGTGCCACAGCGCCAGCTGCACCGGGTTGGTGGTGGAGCGCACCTTCAGGTTCCACAGCTCCGGATCGTCCTGGAGGGAGCACACAGCAACCGCCGGCCCCCGATGCCCCACCTCGTGCCACGCCTTGACTGTCTGCGCCAGCAGATCCAGCGTCGGCACGAGCACCAGCACCCGCCCGCGGGGCACAATCCGCTTCGCCGACGCCGCAGCAATGATCGTCTTCCCCGTGCCGCACGCGGCGTGCACCTGCCCGCGCAGACCGTTGAAGGGAATACCACCCGGCGGGATATCGAGACCGCGCACGATGGCGGCAACGGCCTCGACCTGGTGATCACGCAGTTTCACGGCCATGCCCCGTGTTCTCTGTCAACGGTCATTGAGATGCCCAGGTAGGTGGCCGTTGAGTGTCCAGGCTGGTGGCCATCAGAAACCCAGGTGTGTGGCCAGTGGTGTTCCTGGGGGTGAGGGTCAGCTCAAGGGGACCACTCCCT
>NZ_BAAARJ010000032.1:33660-59053 GCF_039532135.1 Streptomyces axinellae | reverse complement strand
GGGTCTCCTCCAGTTAAGGAAGTGATCAGGAACACCACTGGTCAGACGGCCATCCACCTGGAATTCCGGTGGCCATCAGCCTGGACTCGGCTGGCCGCACATCTGGACTTTGTCACGGCCACCGTCATCCTCGGTGGCCGGGTCGACGTAGGTGACCGGGTGGTCGTCGGAGCCACCCTTCGCGCGGGCGCAGAAGTCGGACTGGACCCAGAAGTCTCCGATCGCGCTCCCGGCGCGGGTGAGTCCGAGCAGGGCGGCGAAGACGGCGGGACGATGCGTCATGCTGGGGTTCTCCTGATCTCGATGGGTGAAGGAGCGGGCGGCCGGCCTTTGCCGGTGCTGCGGCCGCCCAGTTGTGCGGGCCCCCGTCCCGGCCTCTGCGGTCGGGACGGGGCTGCTCACGCGGCCAGCCGGTGAACGGCCGGGGCCGGGAGGGTCATCAGGCTGCTGGGGTCGACGGGCGTTCCGTCGAAGCACTCCAAGCAGCAGCCGAGTTTCTTCGAGAGGCAGATGTAGAACCGCCTCCGGCACTGGCCCAGGTCTGCCGAGCCGCCATCGCCTGATCGAGGGCCCACTCCTGAGCGAGCGTCGGCACCCGCTTGGGCGCCGCCAGGTCGACGCGGAGCAGGAAGCCGCGGGTGGGGCGGGTGCACGACCACTGCGGGCGCGTGGCGCACAGCTTGCACCGCAGGATCGCGACCGGGCCCTCGTTGCCGCCGGGGCTCAGGCCCAACTCCCGTAACTGCCTGCGGGTGACCAAGCCTTCGGGCACCGTGCTGCGGTCGTACTCGGGCAGTCCTGCGTCGCCGCGCGGCACCCGGGTCACCTCGCGGCGGCGGCGCTTCTTCCTCGGGCGCGGCATCACCTGCTCCAGGCGCCGGGCAGCCGGTCGGGGCGGTGCGGGCGGGGCCGGCCGATCCGGCGGCGCGGGCGGGGGATGAGCACGAGCAGTTCTCCAGATGTTGGTGGACAGCAAGCACCGGGCCCCGGTTGTTCGTCGGAGGGCGCGGTGCGAGGCGGCCGGGCGGCCTGTCCGGTCCTCGCCCTCCCGCGGGGCGGGGTGGCGAGGGCCAGGCAGAGCGTCAGGTCAGCGGAAGGTGCGGGCGCTGAGCAGGCGGCGTGGGGTGGGTGTGCCATGCCGGCAGTCGAGGAGAGTGCGTGGTTCAGCGCTGGAGTGGGCGGACGTTGCCGGGTTCGTCGCCGAAGTCGTCGTCCCCCCGGGTCGGGGCGGGGATCGTGGCGTGCAGGTGGAGGGCTGGGCTGAACTGGTACTGCGGCGGGTGGTTGTGGACGATGGGCCGCAGTGTCAGGCCCGCAGCGCGAAGATGCTGGCCAGGGCCCACATGAGGGCGGCGAGCCCGGTGGCGGCGGCGCGGCCCCCGGCCGGGGCGGCGGACCAGATCATGGCGAGGCTGCCGATCCCGAACAGCAGCCAGGCGATGCGGGCGCCGGGGTTGCCGAGGAACCCGCCGACCAGGCCGACCAGTCCGGTCATCTGCCAAAACGCGTACAGAGCGGCCGGGGCGACGGCCAGGTGCGCGCCCTGGTCGGCGAGGAAGGCGCGGATGGGGTGGTCTACCGTGCCCCACAGCCGCTGCCGTCACCGGCGCCGGTGGCCGAGGCGGCGGAGAGGCCCTTGAGGGTGGTGGAGACGATGTCGATGGCGGCGTCGACCACCATCAAGATGATGCTGAGCCCGCCGAACCGTGCCGCCGCCTTGATCCAGGTGGCGATCTCGTGCCAGCCGGCGTGCCGGGCCTGGAAGACCTCCTCCCATCGCCGGTGGAGGAAGCCGCCCTTGTGCCAGGACTCCTTCCACGCGGTGCGCAGCTTCGCGAGGCGCTGCTTGTTCTTGCGGTCCGGGGGCGGTTCGAGCTGGTCGAGGATGCTGTTGGGGTGGGCCTGGTCGTTCACGTCGTTGTGGGACATGGTGCAGCTGCTCCTTCGTCGAGGGATCGGTGAGCGGGCGGGGCTGGTCAGCGGATCTCGTTGCGGGTGCGGGCGAAGAACGCCCCGCGCGTGGTGCTGTTGTTGTGGATCTCGGTGTGGTGGGTGACCAGGCCCTCGTAGACGTTCTTGGTGACGGCGGAGCGGGCCTTGCTGATCGCGCCGCCAATGGCGGTGGCGGCCATGGCCAGACCCGCGACCGGCAGGGTGGCCATGAGGACGCCGTTCAACGTGACGGAGGCGAGCCCCTGGAGCACGAGCCAGGCACCGCAGCCGATGCCGGTGATCCCGGCGCCCACGCCGATGGAGGCCACCGCGAGCCCCGCTGCCCAGGCCGGGACGATCCGCCGGTCGGGCTGCGGCTCGGGCGGGGTGGTGCCGAAGGCCGGCGGCTCGGTGTCGTCGCGGAATGAGGTGGGGTGATGGCGTACGGGGTTGCTCGCCCAGTCGTCGATCAGGCGGCGGGCGTCGGCTGCGGCCTCGGACTCGGGCATGCCGTACTGGGTGTCGAGGGGGTCCATCGGTCTTCTCCGATCACGCGAAGGGGGTCGCGCTCCTTGCCGTGGTGGCCTGTAGGGCGCGTGGGGGAGGGGCTCGCGACGGCGAAGGGCGCCGCCGGATGGCGAATCCGGCGGCGTCCTTCGGCGTTGCGTAGCAAGGGAGTTGGGCTCTGGCGTTGGGGTAGTCACCGCACACGCGCCCCGGGCATCCTCGGACCAACAGGTGCGGGGAAGGGGCTGGGGTGGAGTTCGTCTTCGAGTGCGGGTGGTGCGGCGGGGAGAACTTCTTCGTGGGCAAGCAGGTCGGCTTCTGGGTCGACAAGTGGGAGGTGCCCTCGGAGTGGGACTGCCGTTTTTGCGACGGGCTCAACTACACGCCCGACCCACCGTGGACCGAGGCGTAGGTCAGAAGCTGGAGATCAGTCCGGCGAGTGAGGCGAGGCCGCTGTTGATGGCCGGGGCCAGGCCGGTCGCGGCGAGGGTGAAGCCGAACAGCGTGCAGGCCAGCGCGGAGCCGACGCGGACGGAGCCGCCTTTGACCAGGACGAGGACGATGATGCCCAGCAGCACGGCGGCGGAGATGGAGAGGGCCATGGCGGTGGTGCTCCTTCGCGGGGGTCGGGTGGGGCCGGCCGCGTTCGGGCGGCCGGCCCCGGGTGGGTGTGATCAGGCGTCGGTGAGGCTCTTGATGGCCTCCAGCGCCTGGCGAGGAGAGGCGACCTGCTCGGAGCGGCGACCGCCGCTCTGGCGCCCGGCGTCGCCCTTGCCGCCGCTGCCGCGGCGGCGGGGCCGGCCCTCGCCCTCGTCGTCCTCGTCGGGCTCGGGCCAGAACTCGCCGGGGCGCGGGGGCTCGTTCCAGTCGAACCACAGGCCGCGCTTCTCCAGCTCGCTGGTCTCGTGGTCGGTGAGCCGGTTGACCTCGTCGGGGAACAGCTCGGAGAGGTCGGTGTCGAAGTCCGCGTACAGCGACCGCATGAGGACGGCGCGGCCGTTGTCGAGGACGATGACGGCGACGCCGCCCGTGCTGACGCCGTTCTCCGGGTCGGCCTCGCCGCGCATGGCCCGCTCGATCGCGGAGCCCTCCTGGCGGGAGTAGCGGGCGGGATGGTCGGTACGTCGTAGGCGTTTGTGCTCTCCGCCCGCGCGGAGGTGGTCCGATCTCCAGTCTTCAGCCCGCTGGCGTGGGGAAGTGCTCTCCGCCCGCGCGGAGGTGGACCGGTCGGCCCCGGGTCGGCGGCGGCGACAAGCCCGGAAAGTGCGCGAGGTGGACTGCGCGGCCTACCTCTTTGTCAATGGACAGCTCCACCAGGAGGATCTCGGGCACCTTGCCGAGGGTATTCAGCGGGATGGCGGCCAGCCTGTGGGCATCGAGCGTCCACCCCGCAACCGACGCCCCTTCGCCCCGCCATCGACCGTCTGCTCGCTCGGGTTCGTGGCGCGGAGGACGAGAGGACCACGATTCCTCGGCAGTGATCGAGCGACCGTCGGGGCACAGCTGGCTTTGTACGCGAGGACCGACAGCACCTGACGTAGCTTCCCCGGGGAACGCCGACCGGACAACGCCGGCGCGAAGGACTCTCCGGCCGGACCGCTGGTCAGGCAAGTGCGGGCTGTGGATCGCACTGGTCGCACATCTCCAACCCGGCCCGGATCCGGGGGTCTGCGGCGGCCTCGCGCGCGCGATCAGCCCCGCCGCCCCGAGCCGGAGGAGGGTCAGGACGTGCACTTCGAGGTGCTTCTCCGCTTCGAGACCGGCGGCCCGGCGGTGACCGGCGTGTGGGAGGACAAGGACACGGCGCTGCGCAAGCACCGCGAGCAGCTCAGGCTCTACGGCGGCGACTCGCACGTCCTGGAACTCGTCGAAGTGACCGACGACGGCGAGCGGCACCTGCTCAAAGCATGGCCCCCGAACCAGCCGCAGGAGTAAGGGCGGGGGTATCGCTCAAGCACGCCACAGAGGACACCGAGGCGGAGCTGTGCTGCGGCCAGTTTTCACCCAGGGCCCTGACAGGCGGTCGGCACGCGGCCATGGAGAGAACCACGCTCTCGGTCGGGGCGCGTCTCGGCGTCGAGACGCGCCCCGACCGAAACGAAGGCGCGCGCCGGAGCGGCCGGTCGTCAGGGTGAAGGCGCGGCGCCAACAGGCCCCGGAGCGTAGCGGAGGACTACGGCCGGGTGGCGGGCAGACGGCTGTCGATAGTCACCACCACCGGCTCTCCCTCGGCGTGTGCCGCGTGGGCGAGCACCTCGGCCGTGGCCTGGTAGACCTCAGAGGCCATCGCCCAGTCGGCATAGGCGGCCAGCGTCTCGTCGCTGTCGTCCGCTCCGTGCGGGGGCTTCGCCGAGCGGTAGAGGGCCAGGAGTACCGCGACGAGGGACCGGCCGGAGAGCACGGCGGCCACCAGCCCGGCCTCGCGTTCTTCAAGAGCCGGGGCACGGAAGTGCGGGTGGGAGCCGGCCAGGGACGCCACGAACTCCCAGGTGTCCCGGTGGCAGACCAGCGTGGCCGACGCGACCCGCCCGGCCCGCATGATCGCCCAGATCCGCCCAGCCTCACTCAGGGCGGCCGGTTCCTTCACCTCGCTGGGCGCTGGTTCCTCGGTGCCGGCTGTCCGCGCCGCCTGGAGGGCGGCTCGCTCCTGCTGCTCTTCATGTTCGTCGGCGCGGCCGGGTTCGGACAGCGCGGCAGCAGCCGGTTCCTCACCTGCCTTCGGGGCGTCCTCCCGCGGATCCGGAGCGGCATTATCCGCCGGTTCCTGATCGTCCAGAGCGTTGCCCGCCTCCGCGCCAGCGCCCGAGGGGAAGGATGTCGGCGCCGGCTCCTCCATCAGCTGCCGCTGCTGCGGGAGGAGACCGTGCTCCTCCTCAACAACGCCTGCTGCCCTGTCGGCCGGCCCGCCGGCAGGCGCCGGTGTCGCGGTCCGGAGGAGGGCGAGTACCTCCCCGACGTCCAGACGAAGGCCCTCCAGCCCGCTGCGCAACTGGTCGACGTCCCGCCGTAGTTCGGCCACTGCGGTGACCGCGTCACCAGCCCGTTTGCCCGCGCTGTTCGCACTGGCGCGCGTCTCTTGCTGGGACGACTTCAGGTCGGCCAGGCCGCTGTCCCGCAAGGTGGTGATCTCGCGGGTGAACGTCGCCCGTAGATCCCTCCAGCTCGCCCACGCGGCCATCCAGGTCATCGACCGACTTCTTCATCTCGTTCTTCGTGTCGATCAGCAGCGTGACGACATCGTCCCTGCGCGCCAAGACACCCTCCAACAGGCTCGCGTAACAAGGCGGTTGCGCTGCGTAGTGTTCCGAAGTGGGGGGAGGAATCTGCCCGAGTAGGGCGAGATTGGCCGGATCGTCATACGAAGTGGCCGAACCGGGCAACGCCGAACCGACGTCCGCTCCGCCGCATAACCTCTGGCTGAACAGGCTCAGCGCACATCGAATTCAGCACCGGGAAGTTCGTCGGGGGACAGGTCGGGACGGAGACGCCCGATCCGCACCGGATGCCGCCACCGGCCGCTGTCCCAGGCCGCGTCGCCCTCGGACTCCACGACAGCCGCGGGCCGCACGCACCGGTGCTCCAGCGCCTCGCGCGTGCCCCAGCCCGCGGAGAAGGTGACCCCCGCCAGGGGTGGTCTGGAGCGGCCGTGCCCAGGACGCCGCCGATCTGCTGGCGCAGCGCGCGGGGGAGCGGTGTACTGCGGGCGACCAGGCGCAGGCAGCCGTCCTGGTCCCACCGGCCGAGGAGCACGGTGCCGGGCAGGGTGATGGGTCCGGTTCTCCAGACTTCGACGTGTCTCATGAGGCATGGGCTCGTTGAGAGACATGGTGCTGTGGGCACCGCAGCCACGCCTGCCCAGCGACATGACGGCCGCCAGGCTTCCCGCTCGGAGCGCCGTGCAGACCGAGCCCGCCGTTGGGATCGAGTCTGATTCATCATTGCTGACGCACAGCTGGGCACTTGACCCACCGTGGCTGCCAACGATTGACGCTCCCCATAGGGTCCCCGAACGGGTAGGAGGGGCCGGTGAAAGGAAACCGTTGCCGTGAGTAGTGGGCACAGCGAACTCCCGCAGTTGCTGACGGCGGCGGAGACGGCGGCGCCGGTGGATGCCGTCGACGTGGTCGCCGAGTATCTGCGACGGCGTTTCAGGGCCTCGGAGGTCTCTTTCCTCATTGTGGATCTCACGGGGAAGGCGGTGGCGCGGCTGTCCTTCGCTGCCGCCGCGGGGGGCAGGCAAGGGACGGAGCGGATCCCCTTGTTCGGCAGTGTCTACGAGGAGGTGATCCGTACCCAGCGGCTGTATCAGGAGGCGGTCGGGCAGGGGCAGCGGCTGATCGTTCCGGTCACCAACCGCGGGGACGCGATCGGGCTGCTGGAACTCTTCGTGCCGGCCGACTCCGGGGAGGACATTCTCACCGCGGTCGGGGAAGCCGCCCATGTCCTGGCCTACATCGTGATCGCGAATGGGCGCTTCACCGACTTCTACACCTGGGGCAAACGCTCCAGGCCCCCCACTCTGGCAGCGGAAATCCAGTATCAGCTCCTGCCCCCGTCGCTCTCGTGCGAGGCTGCGCAGTTCGCTCTGTGCGGGAACCTGGAGCCCTCCGAAGCCCTCAGCGGGGACACCTTTGACTACGCCTTGGACCGGGACACCCTCCACCTGTCGGTGACCGACCCCATGGGACACGACACGGACGCCGCCCTGGCCGCCACGCTCCTGGTGGGCGCTCTGCGCGGTGCCCGCCGCGCGGGGGCCAGCCTGACCGATCAGGCTCACCGTGCCGACCAGGCGCTGGCCGCCCACGGCCACGGTCACGCCACCGGGCAGCTGCTGCGCGTCAACCTGCACACGGGGCAGGCCCAGCTCGTCAACGCCGGCCACCCCTGGCCTCTGCGCATGCGGAACGACACGGTGACCGTGATCCCCTGCGAGGTGGACCACCCTTTCGGGATGTCCGACATCACGCCCCACCCCTACCGGGCCCAGGACATTGACCTGCGTCCCGGTGACCGTCTCCTCATGCTCACCGACGGCATGCTCGAACGCCATGCGGAGGAAGTCGACCTGATGGCTCTGCTGAAGCGCACCCGGGATCTGCACCCGCGCGAGACCACACTGGTGCTGACGTCCGCCGTGCGGGAGGCGGCCGGCGGCCGGCTCGAAGACGACGCCACGGTGATGTGCCTGGACTGGCACGGTCCCCAAGAGACCCAGCGACATGTCAGCTCCGGCGCGGACACTCGGCAAGCCTCTGCCGGCCGCCCGAAGCAGCAGCCGTGAACAGTCGGCGAGCGCTCTCGGACCTCGCATCTTCCTGGAAGCCTGTCTTCCCGCGGGCCGTCAGCTGCCAAGGCCGTCTCTGGGCATCCCGTTCATGGGGGCTGAATCCGACAGGTGCAGGCGCGGTATTGGTGTGCCTCTCCCAGTACGGCGCTTCGAAGTCGCGCATCACCCCCTCCTGCCAAGCCCCGAGCTCCCGCACAGCCAGTACTCCGTGGACTTCTTCGCCGCCATCCCAGATCGTGGCGCCGGCGCATGATCGGCGCCCAGCTCAACGTCACCGAGGCCCGCCACAGCCTCGCCCGGAAGATCTTCTTCGGGCAGCGCGGTGAACTGCGCCAGCACTACCGCGAAGGTATGGAGGACCAGCTCGGCGCCCTCGGCCTGGCCCTGAACGCCGTGGTGCTGTTCAACAGCCTCTACATGGACGCCGCCGTCAAGCAGCTCGCCGCCGACGGCTTCCCCGTGACCGACGACCTGCTCGCCCGGCTCTCGCCGCTCCAGTACGACCACATCAACTTCCTCGGCCGCTACGCCTTCACCCGGCCGGCCGCGCCGGGGCTGCGGCAGCTACGCGACCCGCACACCGCCGATGACGACGGCGACGGCGGGCCGGGCTGAGCGTCAGGAGCCGACCAGGGCGCTGATGAGCTTGCGTGCCCTCGCCTTGGTCAGCCGCTTCGCGGCCGTCGCGCAACGCTGCCGGGGAGCGCGCGGGGCGATGTCGCGGCCCTTGATCACCTTGGCGAACTCGGCGTCGAACCGCTCCTTGCCGACCTTCTCCGCCAGCGTGGTCAGGTATTTCACTTGCGCGGCCGTGGCCGGCTCCGTCTTCGCGGCCCGCTCACGGCGAGGGGCGTAGATCCGCTCGTTCTCCGCCTTGCGGGCCGCCTCGGCTTCCGGGCTGCGGCAGGTGACGTGCACGGACTCGTGCCAGGTCTGGGTGCCCGGTTTGCCGGTCACCGCCTCCCACAGCGCGTTCGTCGTCAGCGCCGACTCGTCCACGCCCTCGGTCAGGCCGGGGCCGACGAGCGCGTAGTAGCCGGTGTTGCCCCGGGGGAGGACGGCGAACCCGGCCGGGATGGCGTGCGCGGTGAGCCAGTCCTGACCGCACCCGCAGTGGCGAGCGTGGCAGCGGGACCACTTGCTCTCCAGCGGTGCGTACACCAGGCGGTCACCGCAATACTTCGCATCCCTCTCGACTCCAGACACGAGCCACGGTGTGTCACCGGGCATCCCGGGCGCGACACCGTCCCACGTCACCCGCATGACGGACCTGTCCCCGGCACCGCACAGGCGATCCATCACTGCTTTCGGGACGGTGCCGGTCACTCCTGCTCCGGATCCAATCCGGAGTCGTCTTTCGGGAGGAATTTTCCATGCTCCTCGTTCCGATGGAGTGTCTTGCCGCGAATATCGGGGTCGGCCATGTCGATGTCGATGAATGCTTCCCTCGCGCCGTCGGTGAGCGGCCGATCCGGATCGGGTACGCCCGCACATCGACCGCCCGCCTTGAACTGGCGAGCCAGCTCGAAGCCCTCCACCGAGCCCAGTGCCACAAGGATTTCAAGGAGCAGATCAGCACCCGCGTCAAGGTCCGGCCCGAGCTGGAGAAGGCGCTCGCGCTGGCCCACCAGTTCAAGGAGGCCGCGCCGGAGACGCCGGTCATCTTCACGGTGCACGAGCTGAAGCGTCCGGCCAGGAACGCGGCCGAACTGATGACGCTGTCCGCCGAGCTCCAGGCCGGCGGCATCCAGCTCGAACTCCTCACCGGCCCGCTCACCGGCATCTACGACCCCAACGGTATGGGCGCCATGTTCTTCGCCGTGCTCGCGGTCGCCGGCAGATCGAGCGCAACTACATCCGGGAGAAGACCCTCGAAGGCCAGGTCACCGCGGCGGCCAAAGGCAACCACGGCGGACGGCCGAAGGTCATCGACGACGACATGCTCACCTCGCCGTCGCACTCAAGGACAAGGGCCTGCCCGTCCCGGAGATCGCGTAAAGCTGATCATCAAGACGGGGAGGAACGCGGGCATGTCCCCGTCGGTCGCCTCGCTCTACAGGGCCCTCGCCGAGGCCGAGAACGCCACGGCGGACGACAGCCTGCCGCTGCGGCCCAAGCCCGTCCGCCTTCGCCGGCCGGAGGACCCGCTCACCTCCGAGGAACTCGACCTCCGTGAACGCCTCCAGGCCCAGCCCCGCCCGAACGCGGAGACGGGGAGCCAGACCCCGTGAGCGCCCTTGGCGCCAGCGGGCGTACCGCCACCCACGGCCGTGCACCATGATCCGTGGATGCAAGGTTTTCTGAATTCATGATTCCGTGTACTGTCGTTGGTGTGCTGACTCTCGCTGCTGACATCGAGGTGCTGGCGCGGTTCGGCCGCGCCCTCGCCGACCCGATTCGCTGCCGGATCCTCCTCGCCCTGCGCCAGGCCCCGGCCCACCCCGCCGACCTCGCCGACACCCTGGACATCTCCCGGACCCGGCTGTCGAACCACCTGGCGTGCCTGCGCGACTGCGGCCTGGTCGTCGCGGTGCCGGTGGGCCGCCGCACCCGCTACGAGCTCGCCGACGACCGCCTCGGTCACGCGCTGGACGACCTGCGCACCGCTGTCGTGGCGGTCGAGGCCGACAAGAACTGTGTCGACGCGGACGAGAAGGGCTGCTGCTGATGTCCGCCGGGATATCCATCGGCACAGGCCCGGCCCCGGCCCGCCGTGACGCGCTCGCCAAGCGCATACGGCTGCTGGTCGCGGCCACCATCACCTACAACGTCATCGAGGCCGTCGTCGCCATCACCGCCGGAACGATCGCCTCTTCCACCGCGCTGATCGGCTTCGGCCTGGACTCGGTCATCGAGGTCTCCTCCGCCGCCGCGGTCGCCTGGCAGTTCTCCGCCCGCGACCACACGGTGCGCGAGGCGCGGGAGAAGCGCACGCTGCGGATCATCGCGGTGTCGTTCTTCGCGCTCGCCGCGTACGTCACCGTCGATGCCGTCCGCGCGCTGGCCGGCACTGGCGAGGCCGAACGCTCCATCCCCGGCATCGTCATCGCCGCCCTCTCCCTCGCGGTCATGCCGTTCCTGTCCGCCGCCCAGCGCAAGGCCGGCCGCGAACTGGGCTCCGCCAGCGCAGTCGCCGACTCCAAGCAGACCCTGCTCTGCACGTACCTCTCTGCCGTCCTCCTTCTCGGCCTGGTCCTCAATGCCACCCTCGGCTGGTCTTGGGCCGACCCGATCGCCGCCCTGGTCATCGCCGCCATCGCGGTCAAGGAAGGCCGCGACGCCTGGCAGGGCAAAGGCTGCTGCGCGGCACCCGCCGCCGCGGCGGTCCCGACCGTCGACGTCGAGACGGACGCGTGCGGATGCCGCCCCGGCTGCGACTGCTGCGGTTGAACCGACACCTGCACACCCAAAGGGCCCCGGCCGTCATGTGGCCGGGGCCCTCTGCTGTCCAGGATCACGGCTTAGATGCCGTCCCACTCGGCCTCGTACCAAAGGCCAGGTCGGCGGGGAAGGTCCTCGATCGGACGGGCGAGCATGGGAGCGATCGGCGGGGACAGAGCAGGCACACGGCCACCAGGGTGCAGCACGGGGGATAAACGGGTGCCGCGAGTGTGCACCGGCCCGGAGGTGTCCCTGGGACGGCACGCCCGTGCCGCCGGCATCGGCGTCACCAGCGAAGCAGTGCTGAGGCATGATCCAGATTTTTCGGAGTTCGGCGGTCTGCGGATGTCGAGAACGTGCCACCGGCTCCGTCCCAGGGGCATCAGCGGCCACCACCGGCCGCACGAGGAAGAAGGAGAAACCAGCATGGCGATTCAGCGGATGGACAACGTCGGCATCGTCGTCGAGGACATGGATGCCGCCATCGCGTTCTTCGTGGAACTCGGTATGGAGCTGGAGGGCAGGGCGGAGGTCGAGGGCCTCGTCGCCGACCAGTGCACCGGACTCCACGGCGTCCGCTGTGACATCGCGATGGTCCGGACCCCGGACGGTCACAGCCGGCTTGAGCTGTCGAAGTACCGCAGCCCCGCAGCGATCAGCGCCGGGCCGCGCGACCGGCCGCACAACATTCTGGGCACGCACCGCGTCATGTTCGCCGTCGACGACATCGAGGACACCGTTGCCCGCCTGCGCCCTCACGGCGCCGAACTCGTCGGCGAGATCGCCCGGTTCGAGGACAGCTATCTGCTCTGCTACCTCCGCGGCCCGGAGGGCATCATCGTCGGACTGGCCGAGCAACTGCACTGAGCAGGGAAAGAGGCGTTCAGCCCCTCCGTTTACATGCCGACTTGCAGGACGGTGGAGTCATGGGCGAGCACAACCCGGACCAGGACGCGTCACTGAACCGGCGCGGCCCCGCTGGACGCCGTGCAGGCCCGCGCCGTCACCGACGGGCTGTGCGAGGCGATGGACGACCTCCGGCGCCGACGCTCGCGTGCTCGTCGCCCGGGTCCGGCGCGCGCACGCCGCCGCGTCCGAACGCCTCTCGGCTACAGCACTCATTCCGCGGTAGCCGTGCGGCGCTCCCGGGCCCTCTCCGTCGCTGCGGCGTCGCTGTGTCCGGGTATCAACCACGTTCGGCGGCCAGGGACTCGAAGGTCTCCCGCATGAGCTGATCGGTGGCGCCAGGCTGTTCGACCACAGAGTCGAAGAGGTCGGCGAGCAACCAGAGCACGAAGGTGTGTACCAGTGCCTCTTGCGGGGGGATCGCCCCGAACTGGTCGCGCCAGGCCACGGTGTCCATGCCCATGACTGCGGCCATGAGGACGCCGGTGACCATCGGTACCTGAGTGGGGGCAGCCAACTCGAAGCCGGGGAGCTTGCGGACCACGGCCGGGATCAGATCACTCAGCGGACTACTCCCTTCGCCACGGGCCGACCTGGAGGCCGTAGACGCCGGGCCCGCTGAAAACTACGGGACCACCTGGAGATACCTGGAGCAGCTGCTGGGCACGCCCGCCCCGTACTGGCACCACACGGTGCGCGACCCCGCCCTGATGACCGACTGGAAGCCAGGAGCCGCCACCTTGCACATACCGGCCGCTGTCCGCCCGGAGCCCGGGCCGCTGCTGTGCCTGGCGTCCGAGTCGCCGCTGCCGGTGAGGGTGCGCAGGCGGACGAATGTGGCCTCCAGCCCTGGGCTGTCGCCGCGAACGGCGTGGTGGAAGGCGAGGGCGGTCTCCAGGGCTGCTTCGGCCGGTGGTCACGCCGGCCACGTGGGCCAGGTTCAGGTTCAGGTTCAAGACACCCTGGGGCAGACGGCAGCCAGCTCTTCCCCTGCCGGGCTGCCCGGCGACGGACACCACGACCGGCTGGGTCTGACGGACCGCCCCCTTTGCCCCGCCAGCAGGAGCTGGCGGGTACGGGCGTCACCCTGCAGAGAGCGCGGCAGCGTCTCCGAGCCGTGATCCTTCGCGTTCACCTGACTCCTCTTCCGCAACTCGTTGACCTGTCACGCTCCGCGTGACTCCCCTCGCCCACGGGCAGATCCTTGGCTCGACGAACCTCCCCCGCGTACGCAAAGGCTGGGGAGCGACTCAAGGATGAGGGAAAAGCGACTGTAGGTGTTCAGTTGCTGGGGAGATTTTTCCTCGGGAGGGCGCTGGCCTGCAGGTTTCTTGTATACAGCGACTGAAGCGACTGAAGGTCTGCATCTATGACACGCACGCGCACCCGTGAATGTCGTCATAGTCTAAAACTTGAGTCGCTTCAGTCGCTTTTTTGCTGTCGCAGGGGCTGTGAGCTGGTGTTTTGTACAGCGACCGAAGCAGCGACCGAAGCAGCGACCGAAGACGCCACCCGAGGCGAGAGGACTCCTCGCCCTCCGAGACAGCGACTGAAGACATGTCCGCGTCCCCCCGCGCGGGGCCGGGTCGCCACGCCGAGCCCTGTCTCCGCCCCCCTGCGGGATATTCGCTAAGGTGTGGCCACCTTGTTCTGAACTTGAGTCGCTTCAGTCGCTGTCAGGGAAGTGAGCGCACGCTGACCTGCACTTTCGTTCCAGCGACTCAAGCGACCCGATCGAGTGGGCTCAGTAGCTGGGCCGAGGGGACCGTCATCTCTGCAACTGCCGCGCGAGACATGCTTGCTGTCGCCCTGGAATGCGCGACAGCACGGTGGCCTGTCCACCCGCTCGCCCCCGGCAGGAAATCTCCCGCGCGCAACTGTCCCGCCTGCCAGGACGGGACGCACACCCCGGCCTCCTGCCCGTGCCTCCGCACGGGCGGCTGGTGCCACGGCTTCCATGCCGCCACCACCGACACCGCCCGTATCACCGCTCGCTGGGCGACGAGACCGGCGAGCGGTGTCGGGGTGTCCTGCGGCCCCGCTCAATTGGTCGTCATCGACATCGACGCCCGCACCAAGACACTCCCCGAACGGGACCGGCTCTGGCCCGGGATCCCCATCCACGACCACGTGGACCTCACGGGTCTGGCCAACGGCTTCCACACCCTTGCTGTCCTGGCCGCCCTCCGCGGGGCTACGGACCCCGCGGAGGACGAGACCACGATGCGGGTACGCACTCCTTCCGGCGGGCTGCACGTCTGGTACCAGGCCCCCGCATCACCCGACTTCCAGTGCTCGACCGGGTCGGGCACAACGCGGGCCCTGTGCTGGCAGGTGGATGTCCGGGCCCACGGCGGTTATGTCGTCGCCCCCGGCACCATCACCAACGAAGGCACCTACAGCCGGCTCGGTACTGCCGCACCAGCCCCCCTGCCCCCCTGGCTGGCCAGGGAATTGATCCGTACCGGCCACACCGCCTCGCACACCGTCCGCATCGACCACGCGCAACACCGCCCCCCGGCAGCCGGAGGACCTAAGCCCCGCCCCCGGGAAGGCGCCGCACGGACGGAAGGCAACCGTGATGCCGTGGCCAAAGCCATGGAGACCGTGCTGACGGACGTCACCGGATGCGCGGTAGCAGCCGAGAACATGGGCTTTTCCGAGAAGCTCAACCGAGCCGCCTACACGATCGGTGGCATGGTCGCCGCCGGGCACCTGGACCAGCACACTGCCGAGCAGACCCTCCAGGCCGCAGCCGACTACGCCCGCCCGCGCCAGCACAAACGTGCCCAGCAGATCATCCGCTCCGGCCTTGCCGCCGGAGCCCAGCGCCCCATGTATCCGGGAGTCCGCTCGTGACCGCAGCATTCGACCCGGCCGCGGTGGCACGCCAGATCCTCCAACAGCCCTCCGCGTCCCTTCCGGCCCAGATCCCTGCCGGACGAGCGCGGCCGGCGCCGCCGTTCGAGACCACAGATACCGGCCTGCTCCCGGACTCCATGACCGACCGCGGCCTGGCCAAGACCTTCGCCCACCTCTACTCGCGCGAATTCCGCCACGTCAACGGCCTGGGCTGGTACAAGTGGTCCGGCGCCCGTTGGGAGCCCGACGAGCACGAGACCGTGGTGTGGGCGGCCGGCGACATGGCCGAGACTCTGGCTACCACCGACCCCACCGGCACCTACACCGACGCCGAGATGCGCCGCGAACGCCGACGCGCGATGTCCACCTCCGGCATCAAGGCCGTGCTCCAACAGGCCCGCTCAGCCCGAGGCATGCTCCTGGACGCCTCTCTCCTGGACGCCGATCCCTACAAGCTGTGCACCCCCGGCGGCGTCGTCGACCTGAACACCGGGGGCCTTACATCGCCCGACCCCGAGGTCGACTTCCACTCCCGCAGCACCTCCACCGCACCCCAGCACATGCCCACGCCCCGCTGGGACCGCTTCTTGACCGACACCTTCGGCCAGGACGCCGAGGGCCGCCAGATGATCCGCTACCTGCACCTGCTGCTGGGCTACTCCATCACCGGCGACGTCGGCGCGCAGATCCTCGCTTTCCTCTACGGCATGGGCAAGAACGGCAAGTCCGTGCTCCTGGACGTCATCGTCAAGCTGCTCGGCGACTACGCAGACGCCGCCCCTCCCGGCTTCCTGATGGCCAAGCCGTTCGAGTCCCACCCCACCGACCTGGCAGAACTCCACGGCCGCCGCGTCATCGTGTGCAGCGAGCTGAAGTCCGGCGACCGCTTCGACGAATCCCGGGTCAAGCTGCTGACCGGCGGCGACCAGCTCAAGGCCCGCCGCATGCGGCAGGACTTCTTCTCCTTCACCCCCACCCACAAGCTCTTCCTGCTGGGCAACCACCGACCCGAGGTCGGCACCGGCGGCTACGCCTTCTGGCGCCGCATGCGCCTGATCCCCTTCGAACGGATCATCCCCGACGAACGCAAGATCGATAACCTCGCCGACATCCTCGTCCGCGAGGAAGGCCCCGGCATCCTCGCCTGGCTCATCGACGGCGCCCGCCGCTACCTCGCCGGCGAAAAGGACCTCGCCGGCCCTGAACGCGTGAGGGTGGCCACCACCGCCTACGCCGAGACCGAAGACCACATGGGCCGATTCCTCTCCGAGACCTGCAAGATCGAGCCGAATCTGCGCGCCGAACAGAAACACCTCTACCTCGCGTACTGCCGCTGGTGCGAGAGCGAAGGCGCCACCCCCGTCTCCAGCCGCGCCTTCGCCGCACGGGTCCGGGAGACACTGGGTATGCGTTCCCCCAAGGAGATGGCCACCTCGAACCAGAAAAAGTTCTACCCGGGCATCGGCCTGATCGCCGACATCACCGACGAGGAGACCGCGTGAGCGCGCTGATCGACCCCGAGGACCTCGCCCACGAGGAGACCCTCGTCTGGCTCGAAGACGCCACCGAACTCGACTACGTCCGCCAGACCCTCGACCGGGTCTCCTCCCGTCGCCGCAAACCCCCCTACCACCGCGACGGTCGCCTGATCGGCTACGCCACCCTTACCCCGACTGCGAAACCCTCCCGCGCCTCGGGCACCTACCTCCGGCGCGTCTTCTGGCTCGCCCCTCACGACCGGGACCAGGACCCCACCGGCCTCTACTCCACCGGCGCCCCCTCCGAAGCCATCGACCCCCGCACCCTCAAGCCCACCGTCAAGGGCTACAAGACCGAACGCTCCGAAGGCGGCCCCGCTTCCGACGCCATGCGCGAAATGGGCATAGAGCTACCCCGCGTCTGAAACCCGCATCCTGTGAGCTTGAGTCACTCCGGTCGCTGCCCGCCGCCGAACCGAAGAGGAGGAGACCCCCGACTTCCCGCATCCCGACCCGAACGTCAGTCGCTTCAGTCGCTGAGATGCTCCGCGCCATTGACGGCCCGCTCCACCACAGCCACGAGGACTGCCCTCTGCTGTCAGCCGGAAGAACCCTGATGAAGGGTCGGCAGGAACCAGAAGGCAGCGCCTCCCGCTCCGCCGGGAGGCGCTGCCCAACGAACAGCAGGTCCCGCAGCCCGCGGCTGCCCCTTTTATCGCAGGCACCAGTGCAGGCAGACCCGGGGTGAAACACTCAGCTACCTGTCGCTTCGCCGTAGCATTCGTCCGCCGGGAGAGTCAGGTGGGCCGGTAGCCGCGGCTGCGGGAGCCGGTGCGCGTCACCAGCCCCTGCCCCTCCAGCAGCCTGAGTTGGCAGTGGACGCTGAAGCGGCTGGCCAGACCGCCGGCGCCGGCGGTCTGGCGGAGGGCGGGCGGGTCCCCGGTTCCCGGTTTCGATGATCCGGTCGCGCAGGAAGCGCAGGAAGCGCAGGACCGCGGCCTGGCGCTCGCTCAGGTGGTCCATCCCACCGCTCCTCGTGACCGCTCGTCCCGGACGTGGCGGCGGAGCGCGGCTGTCCCGGGCCCTCTGCCCACCGAGGAGGGGGCGTCCCCTGCCGGGTGCCACCAGATGCGGGTGGACAGCAGCAGCAAGCGGCGCCGCAGGGCAGAAGGGTCGGCCGGGGCGGGGGAGGCGAGCGCGGCGTCCGTGCGGTGCCACGCGCGCTGCGCGGCATCCGTGCAGGTCAGGTTCATGTGGTGCTCGAACGAGGAGTTGGCGGTCCAGCCTCTGTGCCCGAGGCCGTCAGCCGAAGGGGGGAGACGGCGCCCGTAGGAGGTACGTCGGACGCACGGCGCCGCCTTGCCCCGGCGTCCGCCGCCAGGCGGCAGGCCATGTCACCACGCCACCGACTTCGCGCTCGCGCGCGTTACGCGCTGCCCGCCGTCCTCCTCCTCGCCGCCCAGGCGGCCCTGATGCCTCTCGGCACTGCCCACGCCCAGCAGCCGGTCGAGCACACGTTCCGCATGCTCAAGCAGACCTCGGGCTGGACGAAGCCGGTGTCGCAGGCCGCAGGGTCGGCAGAAGCGGTATGAACCGGTGGAAACCGCGTACTTCGGTGGGTGGGACTGAGAGGGCGGCCCCGCTGCGAGCGTGTCCGCCCAGGCGCTGACGCCTCAACCGCTGTGGCCCGCCAACCGCTCCACCGCCGACACGACGCGGCAGGCGCCGTCCTCGCGGCGGACCACCGCCGACACCTGACGTGCCCGCCGAACGTACTGGTCCTCCCGCACGGCGCTCCGTACGGCCTCGGCGAGTATCGGGGCCGACAGCCCCCGGAACGGCACCGCCCCCGGGCTGACCGAGAGAGCGGCCAGGCGCGACGCCCAGAACGGCTGGTCCAGCATGACCGGGACCGGTACCTGCGGGACCCCAGCGCGGAGCCCGGCCCCCGTCGTCCCGGCCCCCGCATGGTGGACCACGGCCGCCATGCGGGAGAACAGCCAGGTGTGCGGCACCTCCGCGACCGTCAGCACGTCGTCACCCTCGACATGGAGTCCGGCCCGCCCGCTGTGGACGACACCACGGACGCCGGCGAGTTTCAGGGCGTGCGCGATCAGGCGACCGAGCCGGTCCGGATCGCTGGGTGACATGCTGCCGAAGCCCACGTACACGGGCGGCGGTCCCGAGGCCAGGAAGTCCCGCAGCCGCGGCGGAGGTTCCCAGCCGGGGGGCTCGGGCGGCCACCAGTACCCCACCACGTCCATGCCCTGCCGCCAGTCGGCGGGGCGCGGTACGACCGCCGGGGAGAAGCCGTGGCAGACGGGCCAGACTGATCCGCGCCGCCTGAGGGCAGCGCTGCGCACGCCCAGCATCCGCCGCAGGTGTCGCACTCCCGGCTTGAAGGCTGCTGCCAGCACCCCCTGGGCGCACTGTCCGGCGATCCGGTTGCCGGCCGGACCGCATGACGGCATGCCTGCGATGACCGGCGGGAACTCCCGGGTCGGTGCCAGCGGCTGCAGGAAGACCCCGAGGCAGGGCAGCCCCAGCCCCTCCGCCGCTACGAGTCCCAAGGGGGCCAGGCTGCCGGACACCAGCAGAGCCTCCGCTCTTGAGGCACAGGCCCTGGCGAGGGCGTCGGCCATCAGGGGCGCGAACTCCCGTGCCAGGCGCATCTGCTCGACCGGCGAGAGGGGGCCCTGGGCACCGCCGGGTCTCCCGCCGGACCGGGCGGGGTCCGCCTCCGCTGCGGCGGCGAAGCGGTCCATGGGAAGCGGGTGGAAGTCCAGGCCGCTTTGGCGTACCAGGTCAGCCGAGCGCCGGTCCGCGGCGAGCGTGACGTCGTGCCCGGCGGAACACAGACGTATCCCGAGGCCGGTGTAAGGGGCGACGTCTCCTCGTGAACCCGCTGTGGCGATCAGTATGCGCATCTGTGCGAGGGCCCCTCTTGGTCGTGTCAGTCCCGGCGTGCGATCACCCGGTAGGCGTTGGAGAGGCGGGTGCGTCGCGCGAACGGTGCCAGCAGGGCGTCGAGTCCGAACAGCAGGAGCAGCACGGGCGCGGCGGCAGCCAGGGCCAGCGCGCGGCTCCATCGGGAGAGCGGTCCCGGCCGCCGCGGTAGCCACGGTGCGTCGCCGCTGGGCAGGACGGCTGTGAGGATGTTCGCTGCGGCCGATGTCAGATCGGTGGGTACGTGCGGCCGGCGCCTGTCGGTGGCCACCACTGTGAAACCCTCCTGGGCCAGTGACTGGCAGAGGTTGTCCAGGGGGATGAGGTGCAGGTGCTGCGGCTGGAGCCACGGTCCCCACCACTTGCCGAGCATCTTGGCGGCGGACGACTGCGGATCGGGGACCTCGATGAGGAGGTGACCGCCGGGCCGGAGGACAGTGTGCGCGGCCTGCAGCTCCTGCCGGGGCGCCGTCGTGTGTTCCAGGTAGTGGAACATGCTCACCACGTCGTACCGTCCGGCCAATGGGGTGGCCAGGTCGGTGAAGGAACCCTGGTGGGCTTCGGCAACACGTCCGTTGAGGAGGGCGAGTTCCACTCCCTCGCCTCGGTCGAGCCCGTGGAAGGCCGTGGCGGGGTGGGTCTTGCGGGCTTCGGTGCAGAAATGGCCGTGGCCGGTGCCCACGTCCAGCCACTGGGAGGGTCGGGTGAGCTGGACGAGGGCACGGGCCCTGGAGCGGTAGAGCCGTTTGGCCAGCGGCGAGGAGCCGAGTCGGGCCATGGTGGCCTCGCCGAGGCCCTCGTAGCAGTCGCGGTAGTAGAAACGCAGGCCCTCTTCGCTCAGGCGCGGGTTCTGGAAGAGGTGTCCGCAATCGAGGCACCCCTCGACGACGAATGTCCCCGGCTTGCCCTGCACGTGATCGCGGGTGCGCAGATGCACGCTCAGATGGCAGGAAGCGCACCATGGGCAGGCGGTGCGCCTAGGTGCGAAGAACGTCTCCAGTCCGCGTTCCAGCTCCCGCGCGTAGAGGGGCCTGCGTGTGGCGATCCGCTTGGCTTGAGCGCGCATCGATTTCTCCTTCTGAGCCACCTACTCGGCCGTTGTGGTGCTCGGTGGGCCCGGCTGCTGCCGGGGCGGCATCTCGCGGGCCGGTGCGTTCCGTCCGTCCACGCCGTCATGGGCTCCCGCTCGCGGCACCGGCCCTGGGCGGGCCCTGGGGTCAGCCGCTACTCCGCGCACCCGGCGTACGGACCAGCGGCGCACGCATGGCCTCTCGACCCCGGCGTACAGCCCCCAGGAGGCGGCGAACACGAGCGGGAGAGCGCACAGGACGGACGTCGGCGGGCTCCAGCCGCGGTCGGTCAGGGCCAGGAACACCAGCCCCAGCACCATGAAGTGCACGAGGTATACGGCGTAGGAGATCTCGCCGAGAAAGACGATCGGGCGCGTCCGCAGCAGGGAGGGTCTCTCCCGCAGATCCAGCTGGGCAACAGCGTGCACGAGCAGGACGAGGGGCAGCACGGTGGCGGCCGCGTACATGAAGCGGGGCGGCAGGACGGAGCTGTACATGATGAGGGTGCTCACCACACCCAGCGCGGCAAGGAGGACACCGGTGCGCGGTAGCCGGACCCCCTCCCGGGACATCCGGGCCACCAGCATGCCGAGGACGAACTCCGGGAGGCGGCTGAGCGGCAGCACATACAGGAACCAGTAGTCACGGAAGAACGAGCCGCCCGGGTTGACGACAGCCGCGCAGAGCACCGGAAGTGCCCATACGGCCGCGACGGCCATGCCGGCCCCGACCAGCAGCCCCCGTCGCGAAAGCCGTTCGACGAGGGGGCGCAGCACAGGGAAGAGGAGATAGAAGAATCCCTCGGCGGCCAGGGACCACGAGACCGGGTTGCCGGCCGACACGAAGGTGTCGCTGGGCACCCACGTGTTCACCAGGAAGAGACTCGACAGGTGAGCGGTGATCCCCCTCGCGGCCGGGGCGGACGCCGCGCCGGCGCACGCGAGCACGGCCACCACCACGGCCCAGGTGACGACATGATTCGGGAGGATCTTCGCGGCCCGGCGCCGCCAGAAGGAGCGCGCCGTGTCGGAGGGTCGTGAGGAGTGGGTGAGCACGTACCCGCTGAGGATGAAGAAGAGCGACACCGAAGCTGCGCCCACCCACACCTCCGGGCCGAGGGACAGCGCGAGGTAAGGGTTGAGCAGCAGCATGCTGTGCGTGTAGACGACGCCTCCCGCGGCGGCGAATCGCAGGCCCGTCAGGGACGGTAACCGCGCCGGACGGGCACTCGCGCCATGGTGTGCCGGTGGCACCGGCTCAAGGAGTCCGGCGAGGGCTCTGCCGAGCAGCGCGGCGGTCTTGGGCGGCAGCATGAGGAAGGAGCCCATCTGTGGCCTCCGGGAGAGAACTGCCCAGGCGAGGCCGCCTCCCGCGGCACATGGCCGTACGGGAGCGCGGAGGTAGCCTGAAACGGATGACAGGACTTGGCAGGTCTCCGTGCGCAGGAATGGGCGACCTCTCGCGCGGACGGGACCATTGACCCACCGCGGTCCGACGCGTGCCTAGAGCGGCGGCGCGTTCATCACCCGCACGGCCTAGCGTTTCCGTCGGGGGTTCGCCTGTTTTTCCGACAGCGGGTTGCTGGTGCCGCCGGGCTTGACCACGCACCCTCCACCCCGACCGCGGCCCACTCCGGCGACAGTTACTCTTGCGCCTGGCCCGGGTCGGTGGGACACGGCGTCCACGGCGCCGCCAGCTCCCGGCGCGCGAACAGCTCCTCCAGACGCGCCCTGCGCTCCCGGTAGGGGAGTCGCATGAGCTCCTCGGGAAGCCGCCGCTCTGTTCCTGGCCGTGGGCGAAGACTCCCCGCTGTTCGGCATGGAACCGGCGCCGAACACTGCACCCCACCGGGGCCGTGGAACCCGGCGCCCGGGCCGGGAAGCCGCTGAACGGATCGACGATGCCGCCAAGCGCGACCCGGACTCTCCGACGGCTACCACCGGTTTCGGTGGCCGGGCCGCCCAGGCATCTGCGGAACGAACCGAACCCGTACGACGACGAAGACGGCGAATAGGGTGGCGGCGCATTTTTCACCCGTACGGTCGAGCAGTCCCGTTGCGGTTCGCTTTCTTTGCTGGTCAACGGCATGGTCTGGGGATCTTTCGAGCTGACTCGCCGTCAGGGAGCGCTGGGCTCACGGTCGGTGGTGACTGACCGCCGGTGTTCCGGTCGCGCAGGACAACGGTCAGCCATTCCGAGGACGTCCCGGGGTTCTTTGTACTGCCCCCAGGGGGTCGGGGAGCAAAGTCCGGCATGGATGACGCACGCCCGCCGCTGCACGCGAACTACGGATGGCTCGTCCAGCACTCCGAAACACTCATCCCGTGGGTGGCGATAACCCTCACGCCGCGCCGCCTCACTCGGAACGCCCCGGCCCCGTTCACGTATGCGGCGTGATCCGCTGTCCACCCGGAACGCGATGCGGAACAACGCTCGCTGACGTGTCCCTCAGACCGTGAACACGCCAGCCGGGGTGATGAGGCTCTGTCCGCCAGGGGTGGTGACCCGGACGTCGTATGTGTTTTGAGAAAGGTGGGGCGGGACGATTGCGCTGATCTGAGCGGGGGAGCGGGCCACGTAGTCTGCCTGGACCGTTGGACCTCCCGCGGTCGGCGTGAAAGTCACCGCGGTAGCCCCTGTCAAGCAGGTGCCGGTGATGGTGAATGTTGAGCCGACTGACGCGGAGGAAGGCCGCATGTTTGTGACCGCAGGGGCACCGTAGTAGGTGTACTGGCCGTCTGCTCCATTAGGGACGCTGGTGCCACCAGCCGTCGTTACAACGACATCCACGGTGTCTGTGCATACACCAGGTTCGAAGGGCGCATGCTCGGGTGCGACTGCCACGAGTACGGTGTCCGATTGGATGATGATGTCGGTCGCGTCTCCCACGTCTCCGAAGGTCACGGACCTTGTGGTGGTCAGGTTCTGGCCGAAAATGGACAAGGATGCGGCGGTGAGAGGCCCGGCGCTGGGATTCAGGACCTCGATCTCTGGCGGCGAGATGTAGAAGAAAAGCAGGTAGTTGCTGGTCAGAGGTCCCGTGGTCACCGAGACTTTGTACTGGCCGGCAGGGAGTTCTGGGATCATGCAGGTGACGCTGGTGGCGGTCACGCTGGACGGGGTCACTGATCGGGACCCGAAATTTACTCTGCTCGTGGACGACAGCCCCGTACCAGTGATGAGCATGGGTACGGCATGGTGGCTCTGGGATGGGCTGATCGAGGTGATGACAGGTGCCACAGCCCCTCCTTGGATATAGCGCGAGCCGCAGAAAACGCAATCGGCGACACGAATGGAGGCAGAATGCGCAACCTCGGGGGCATCCATCCATCGTCTACCAGTGGCTGCGGCCACAAACGGTCCGCAACAAAATGACGTCACCGAGAAAGAGCGACCCGCTGGCCGGGAAGCATTCAGATATTAATCTCCGAACACGCCGTGGAAACAAGGAAAAGAATATCTGTTCACCTGATATGCCGAGCGCGTAGTGACCCGCGCGGCGTCACGTGCGCCCTTCTCACAATTTTCCGGTGACCGGCGCACATGGCACAAACCGCCCCCGTTCCCCTCGGCAACGTGACTCGCCCAGCGGGCAACTCCGACTCCCTCTCTCACGTGTCCAGCGGCCACGTTCCTGGCCTGCCGCGGCGGCCATGGCTGCCCGGCCCAGAGGCCCCGGGAGAAATGGCCTGCGGTGAAGGTGATGGTCTGGTTCGCCGCCGGAAGGCCGGTAACCACGTCGGTCGGCGTGGCGCTCAGGAACGGCAAGTACACGTGCGGCAGGAACAGCTCGGCCAGAGCCGAGGCGGCGTGGGCAGGGCGGATCCGGATCCTCCCCGCCTCGGAGCGCAAGCCGCTGGGAGACCGCATTGTTCCTGGACCAGCGGCCGATGCCGGGTTCAGCCCGCCGGAAGCAGGACCTCCAGCCCAAGGATGCCCGCGATCTGCCGCCGCAGCGCCGTCGGCAACGGTGTGCCGCCTGGCTTGCCGGGGGCTCAACGGGTCAACGTCATCGTGGCCGGAACGGGCGTCGGCACATGGTGGTGCCCGGTCGCCGCGCCGTGCGGGCAGTATGGCCGCCATCTGCTGCCGGGCCTGCGGCCATGACACACCTCCCGGTCACTGGCCGACGCCGGCCAGTAAGCGGCCACCGACAACCGGTCGTTCGTCGCCGAACGCCGCGCATCGCTGTGCGGCGCAGCAGCAACGCCTGGCCATCCACCCACCTCCGTGACACCTCCGCCGGCAGCGAGTCCAGCACCGCCCGCTGCACCAGCTCGTCACGCCCCGGCGAAGTCCCGTCAGCTTCCCGCCACTTGGATCTGGCAGGGCGATGCGCCGGTCCGAGGTTCCGGGACGGGACCGGCGGACCGGCGCTCAGCAGAGCTACGGCTGGTACTGGAAGGCGGCGCCGTTGCTGGTGCCGCCTGGTGAGTGGACGGTGACAGTGACCGGGCCGACGCTGCCGCCTGGCGCGGTGGCAACGACCATGGTGTCGGAGACAGCGGCGAACGACGCCGGAGTGGCGTCGAAGAGCACGGTATCGGTGTACGTCAGGTTGCTTCCCTTGATCAGGACGCTGTCCCCGCCGGATGCCGAGCCCGCGGTCGGGCTGAGGGAGTCGATGACCGGCAGGTCGACGTAGGTGTAGTAGGCGTTGCCCAACCCGACCGTGCTGGTGCCGCCCGGCGTGGTGGCCGTGACCAGGACGGTTCCCGTACCGGCGGGGGCGGTGGCCGTGAGCTGGCTGTCGCTGACCACCGTGATGCCGGTGGCCGAGCCGGCCCCGAAGTGCACCGCGCTGGTGAGAGTCAGGCCGGTGCCGAAGAGGGTGACGGTGTTGCCGCCGCCGCTGGGGCCCATGTCAGGGCTCAGGCCGGTGAGGGTCGGGGCCGCGACGTAGAAGTACGGCAGCGGATTGCTGGTGCCCGCCGCCGTGGTGACCGTGACGTTGACGGACTGCGCCGCTCCCGCTGGTGCCGTGACGGTGAGTTGGCTGTCGCTGACCACCGTGATGTTGG
>NZ_BAAARJ010000032.1:0-33563 GCF_039532135.1 Streptomyces axinellae | reverse complement strand
TGGTGGCCGTGGCGGCTCCGAAGTGGACTGCTGTCGTGTTGGTGAATCCGGTGCCGGTGAGGGTGACGGTGTTGCCGCCGCTGGTGGGTCCCGAGGTGGGGTTCAGGCTGGTGAGTACGGGTGTGGGGGTGGTGGTGTAGTTGTAGGTGAGGCTGTTGCTGGTGCCGCCGGGGGTGGTGACGTTGACCGGTACGGGACTGGCACCGGCGGGGGCGGTGACGGTGAGTTGGCTGTCGCTGACCACCGTGATGTTGGTGGCCGTGGCGGCTCCGAAGTGGACTGCTGTCGTGTTGGTGAATCCGGTGCCGGTGAGGGTGACGGTGTTGCCGCCGCTGGTGGGTCCCGAGGTGGGGTTCAGGCTGGTGAGTACGGGTGTGGGGGCGGTGGTGTAGCTGTAGGTGAGGCTGTTGCTGGTGCCGAGCGGCGAGGTGACGGTGACAGCGACCGACCCGGTACCCGCCGGGGCGGTAGTGGTGATCTTGCTGTCGCTGACCAGCGTGAACGACGCCGTCGGCACGGTTCCGAACTTTACGATGGTGACGCCGGTGAAGCCGCTGCCGTTGATCGTGACCGCAGTGCCCCCCGCAGGTGGCCCGTGGTTGGGGTTGAGACTGCTGATGAACGGAGCCATCGCATAACTCCTTTCCATGAAACCTGAGCTGTGCCCTGACTGCCACACGGCAGCCAGGGCACAGCAGGAGGGCACGGTTGCGGCGTGCTTGGCCGTCGGCTACCGCCCTGGGGCAAGAGCAGCCCGCCTGTTGGTGCCGGTCCGACCCCTCAGGACTAGGGGGTGACGGTGAACGTGACGGCGTTACTGGGGCCGCCGGGGGTGGTGACGACGACGCTGTAGGCGCCCGTGGCCAGGGCCGGGGGCACGGCGAAGACCACCGTGTTCACATCGATGGGCTGGATATTGTCGGCCGACGTGGGCGGGTTGACCCCGTCGTCGAGTGTCACCGAGGTGACGCCCACGAAGCAGTCGCCGTCGACGATGACGCCCGTCGTCCCGGCCGGTCCTGTGTTGGGGGTCAGGGTGTTGATCGACGGCGCGTCGTAGTACTCGAACTGACCGGGCGCGCCGGTCGCGACGCTTTGGCCGCCGGGACTGGTGACGAGCACGTTCACCGAGTCGACGCAGCCGGCGATAGGGGTGGCGTGGTTCGGGGGAACAGCGGTCAGGTGGGTGTCCGACACGATGCTGGCGGGGGCGACAGAGCCAACCGCGCCGAAGCTCACCAGCGTCGCCGTGGCGAAACCGCTGCCGAAAACGTCGATGGCAGGGTTACCGGTGGCCGGACCAGCGCTGGGCGTCAGCGCCGTGACGGTCGGGGCGCCGAGGAAGAAGAAGGGCTTGGTGTTGCTGTTCACACCTGAGACGGTCACGCTGAGGTTGGCCTGGCCCGAGCACCCCGATGGGACGGTGACAGTGACAGAGGTGTTGCTGGCAAGGTTGGGAGTGACCGTCTTGCTGCCGAGGTTCACCTTGGTCGTGCTCAGGCTCCCCAGGCCAGAGCCGCTGATGGTCAGTGAGTCGCCTGCTTTGCCTGAGGTGGGTGAGATGGTGTTGATGACAGGTGCCATGGCTGATCTCCATTCCTGTTGCTGATCGGCTGGGTACCGCGCTGGGCGGGTAGGGGGAGGCGAGCGGGCGGCACCCGGTGCGCCGTCCTGCAACGCTGTGGTGATCGCCGCGTCGGCCCTCAGCAGGGCGACGGCAGGGGCGGTTTGGCCGCGCAGCTGTTCGGGGTGTTGCCCGATACGTTGGTGGCCAGCAGCGTCGCGGAACCGTCATTCTTGAAGACGCCACCGCCGTTGGACGTGGCGGTGTTGCCGGTGACACTGCTGGCAGTCATCGTCAGCGCCGTGTCGGTGTAGATACCACCGCCGAACGACGCCCGGTTGTCGTGCACGCCCCCAGTGGTAAGGGTGACCGATCCGCCGAGGGCTGCGATGCCGCCACCCACCCCGAGGCCTGCGTCACCGTTGCTCACCGAGACTGAAGTCAAGGTGAGCTGACCGTGAGCGGAGGGCAGTTGAGAAGACCCGTCCACCTCGATGATGCGAAACGCGTCTGCATTCGACGCACGAGTGATCTCGTTGAACATCCCTGTCATGGTGATCGGCGTGGTGATTCTCGGCAGCCCCGCCGGTCCGCCCGAACCACCCGAGCTGTGCGCGCTGGTGAGCGTGTAAGTACAGAACGGCGCAAGGATCAGGTCACCGCCTCCGGCAGCATTGGCTGCATCAACGGCATTGACCAACGCCGTTTCGTTGCAGGGCACGACCTGCGCCTGCACCGTCTGCGCATGGGCTGCCGAGGTGGTGAACACCAGCGCCCCGACAGCGCTGGCCCCGAACAGCAGTCGGAGCATATTGATGGCTCGCACAACGCCCCCTTTGGACGCATGGGCCACTTTCGCCGGTCAGCGCACAAAAACGCACGCCGGCCGGCAACTCCCCGAGAGACGCCCCCGCGGGCCTGGGACAGGCACACGCACCAACGGGCTGTATCCCCCACGGGGTATGGGCAGCCCACCTGATTGGATGACATTAGTAGGTCCCTTGGGCTGCCACGCACGCAAGAGGCGCGGTCCACAATCACCCGGTCGGCGCAGCGTGCGACACCGGCGCCGTCCCACAGAACGACAAGAGAGTGGGGCGGTGTGCGGCCGAGACAGCTGACATCTGTTCGGGACAGAATGGCCGGACTGATGCTGAGCCCGAGCGGTGGCTGCCAGCCCAGGAACGAAGGATTCCCCAACCCCAGGAAGAACACGGTCAATGCTGTGGCTTTTCCTTGAACCTCCTTCATCCTGTGCTGTAGGGGTGAAGTGGGCTGGTCAGCGAGGGCGGTGACATGGCAGAGCCCCTCGTCGTCGGCGTGGTGATCTCACTCATCACACAGGCAACCGAGGGGCTCCATCGGGTTCCGTATCCTTCCATGCTCGACGTCCCGCACGAGCTGGTCGAGCATGTCTCCTGGCTCATCTACGCCCGAAGGCGTGAACTGAACTCGCCGTGGCACACGCTCGGTTGCTTCCACCAGGCCCTCCTCGCCCTGGCACACCTGCGCAAGAACGAGACGTCCGCCCAGCTCGCGCCGGGTTCGGATCTCCGAGGCGACAGCATGGCGGTGCGTGGACGAGACCATCGACGTCCCGGCCAGCTGGGAGTCCGGACTGCGCGAAGCCCAGGCCGGCCTGGGCGAGGGCGACTTCGTCATCGTCGACGGCCCGCTCATCCCGATCGACCACCTCGCCACCGATGAGCCGTACTACTCACAAAAACACCGGAAGCACGGCATGAACGTGCAGGTCATCGCACTACCGGACGAGACGCCCCTGTGGTTCTCACGGGCGACGCCGGGCCGCACGCACGACCTGACCGCGGCCCGCGCCCACGGGACCACCGAAGCCTGCCTCACCCGCCAGACCCCCGTGCTCGCCGACCGCGCCTACCAAGGCGCCGACAACACATTCCGCACGCCGTACCACCGGCATCACGAACTCCCGGAGCACCACCAGCAGTTCAACCGCGACCAAGCTCGCGTGCGCGCCCCTCGAGAACGTGCCTTCGCCCCGCTCAAGTCCTGGCGCCTCCTGCGCAGAGCATGCTGCTCGACCCGCCGCTTCGGCCGTGCCGTCACCGCCGTCCACACTCTCCTGACCTGCAGCTATTCAGGATGAAAGAGGTTCCTTGGGGGCCTGATGAGCGGATGCCCTATCAGGCAACGTTCGCCCGTCGACAGTCAATGCCCTCGGAGAGTGGATGCCCGCTCCGGTCGTTATGCGGCGAGTGTCAGGGCAGCCGGCCGACGGTCGTACTCGTTCGGTGCCTTCCGAGGTGGGATCGCCTGCGGTGGATGCGGCAGCGCGCGGTCCAGCCGAAGACTGCGAGGCGGCAGGCTTGGGCGCCGTCGAAACGGCGGGCGCCCCTGGAGCGTCTCGCGAATGAGGACCTCGTTGAAGCTCTCCGCGAGGGCGTTGTCCGGGCTTGTCCCGACGGCTCCCATGGGCCGGGTCACGACCGACCCTCGCACGGCTGCGCGAACGCCCGGGAGATGTAGTGCGCCCCGTGGCAGCTGTGAAGGCCGGCGCTTTCACTTCTTCCAGCCGTAGTGATCCGTGAGCTCAATCGCCCAGGGCCGGCACTCGCGAGCAGCCGTGTCAACCACGCGTCTGAATGCCGTTGTTCCCCTCGACCGGCCGTAGCGGATGCACAGTTCCAGCAGGTGCTCGACGCAGATCCGGGCGGTTTCGGTACTCAGGCCGGGATAGTCGGCCTGGAACTTGTGGACCAGCGGCGTCATGTCAATTCCCACGTTGTCTCCTCCGTCGCGGTGAAACCCCGACCCGTTTCGGTTCCTCCGACAGGCTGACAAGTGCCGGATGAATCGGGGGACGCGTATGGAAAAACCGTCCCTGCGGTGACGAATTTGTAGGCCGGAATCTTCTGCTGTTCGGTCAGATGTGTGGGATATCCATCCGGGTGAAAACAACGCTGATGAATCCACCGGAGGTCGTGACCGTCACGGGAACGTGCCGGCAGCGCCTGCAAGAACGACGGCGGAGATCCGGGCGTCGGAAGCCTGGTCCGCCCGCGCTACCCCTCGTACCGGCTCCGGGGGGTGTCTCCATGTCCTTGGTCAAGCCGTGGCTGAGGTTCTGGGTTGGTAGAAGGTGCCGTCGCGGAGCATGGCGAACAGGACGCTGATGCGGTGGCGGACGAGGCGGAGGAGGGCCTGTGTATGGGTCTTTCGCCGGGCCCGGCACTTGTCGTAGTAGCTGCGGGAGGCCGGGTCGTGCAGGGCGGCGAAGGCGGACAGGAACATCGCGCGTTCGAGCTGCCGGTTGCCGCCTCTGGGTGCGTGTCAGGGACGGAACCGAACGGGAGCTGGAGCGGGCCGCACCCGTAGGAACGGGGTCACCGGCCTCCGGGAAGAGTGAACCCGGAGGCCGGCGTTCACCGCCTCGCAGTCGCCGGGGCTCGGCTCCTGGCCGCGGACGACGCGGCAGAGACCGACGGCTTACACATAGGTGAAGCCGCCAGGAACGGTGGCGCTGCCACCCGGAGTGGTGACGACTACCGGCTGGTTTCCAAGGGCGCCGGCAGGGGTCGTGCCGAACATCAGAGTGCCGGTCGGGTCGGTGGTCACGCCGGTGGCCGGAATACCGCCGATCGTCACACTGCCACCGCTCAGCCCGGTACCGGCCAGCACGAAGGGCGTGCCTCCCGTGGCGGGGCCGGTGTTCGGGATGATGGTGACGGAGGTCGGGGGCCCCGCGGTGTAGGTGAACCCGCCCGGGACATTGGCGGTACCGGCAGGGGTGATGACGGTGACCGTGGCATTGCCCGCGCCGAGCCCGAGGGGTGTCATGCCGGTCAGGGAGTTCCCGGACGGGTCGACGCTCACGCCGGTGGCCGGCAGACCCCCGAACAGAACGGTGGCGTCAGTCAGGTTGGTGCCGGTGATCGTGAAGGGTGTGCCTCCGGTGACCGGACCGGATACCGGGGCGATCGCCGTGACGGTCGGGGGGAGGACCGGGCTCACGTAGGTGTAGTTCACGGCGTTGCTGGTGCCGAGGGGTGTGGTGACGGTGACAGGAACCGTGCCCGCGGCGTGCGCCGGAGCTGAGACCGCGACCAGGAGGCCGAGGATGTTCTGCGAAATAACGGTTGCCGGATTGCCGCCGAAGGAGACGTTGGTGATGTTGTCCAGCCCCAGGCCGACGAGGAGAACGGCGTTGCCACCGGTCGTGGGCCCACTGATCGGGACGGCCGCGAGCAGCAGGGGCGGCTGGGGAGGCAAGGGGGAGGGAAGGAGCGAATTCTGACCCGGCGCGTTGAGTCCAAGCTGGGCGTTGGTGTTCGCGAGCATGGGTGTGGACATGAATGTTCTCCTGTCGAGGTGATTCCACCAGTGCCGGGCCGAAGTCGCCCGCCCTGGACCATCGACCGCAGTCCGTTGTCGAAAGCCATGGAGTGCGTGCGGCAGCCTGACGCGCAGGAGTACGGCTTTGGCGTTGGCTGCCGGCCCGGGCGGGAGACTCCACCTGTGAGCGCCCCGGAGGATGGCGGGTGAATCTGCCGAAACCGGAGACAGACCTCACGTGGGGGCCTGGCAGAAGAAGGAGAACTCGCCGCAGCCCAACTGCGGGCACTACGGCCGCTCTGCATAATGAGCGAGAACGGGCGGGTGACTGCCAAGCTCCCCGGAAAAGGAATGGGCAACCCACCGGTTCGGACGCCTTCAGTAACCCATAGGGTCAACGCGGCGGCAAGAACAGTGATACATGGTCACCCGTTCGGCGCAAAGCTGCGGTTCGTGCACGAAGGAATCATGTAGGCCGTCTCGGAAGAGGCCAGCCGGATCCCCGGCCTTCTGTCGGCCGGCCGACACCCACGGCGGCCCGGCGAGGCGCGGTAGCAGGCTCGGAGTCATGACGCCGCCGGTGCGGCGACGGTCATTTCGCTGCGGGCCAGACAGCGCAGGCAGCGAGTCTTCCCGAGGAGCGCAGTGCGCTCGCACAGTTTCCCGCCGAAACCCTGGCAGGACACGGGCAGACCTGTGCGCGGTGGCGCGGAGGCCAGGTGGGACTGATCGCGGCAGGCCACGCACACTCGGTCTCCCGGAGCCGCAGGGTCGAGCACAACTGGGTGCCGGCAGGTCATGCACCACGCGTGAACACGCTTTGCAGGCCGTTCGGTTACGGGGGGCGGGGCGCCGGCCGCGCGGCCCGCTTCGCAATCCGGGCATACCCCACCAGGGCTGGGCGTGCCGGTGTGCTCGGCACGCACGCCGTGCGCGAGGCGCTCGGCGCGGCGGCGCGCCGCCAGAGAGGCTCGGCACTCCTCGCAGCAGGCACCGGAAGCCCACAGCATGCCTTCCTCGCACTCTGCCTGCGCACATCCCCAACGGGGCAGCGCCACACCAAGCAGCCAGCGGCCCGGGGACCGGATGTCGGCAGCGACAATCGATGCGAACCGACGCCGCAATCGATCGCTCAACCGAGCCGCCTCCGTACCAGCACGCAACTGACGGCCGACCTCACGGGCGATGCACCGCTGCTCCCAGGAAGTGGCCTGTTTGAGCAGCCAGTGCACCGGCTCCAGCACGTGATAGATCCGCGGGCTCAGGGTCAGCACGGGCCCGTCGTAACGCCCTTCGAACCTGCCCGGAGATGGTGGTGGGGGGTGGTGATCCGCGCGCGGCACGAAACGGTCCTGGCTCCCTCGAGGCGCGCTGGGGGGCGGCGAGTTTTCCACACCTTCGCGTACCTGTACTTCGCCTACGGCGGGTGCGTACAGCGCGCGGTCGTCCTCCGGTGAACAGCTCAGGTGGTCTTCCCTATACGTGAGCGATCCCGCACAAACAGCCGAACCCGATCCGTCACCAACCGCCGGTCGCTCGGGCGATGCTGAGCCGCTGCCACCCACCTGCGCCGGGATATCCACAGGAGCGCCGACAGCGCCACCGGATCCGCCGGGCACGGGCGCGGTATGAGGCAGCCCGGTGCGCTCGTCAGGCGGAATGTCGTGAGGGTGAAACTGGTGACGACCGCGCCCTCCCGCCCGGCGCTCCACCGTCACCCACCCGACCGACTCCAACGCATCGACAACCCGCCCAGCAGCCGCGGCCGTCACCGGACAGCCCGCACGAACACCGCGAGCATGACGCAAGAACTGCGCCAGCTCCGCCTCGGCCAGAGGAATGTGACGGGCTGAGGCGTAGACGATGACCGCGTAAGCACGCAGCTGCCGGGGCGTCAGGTCCTCGCACGCCGCCACAGGCAGCCACACGAACCGCTCAGCCCGGCCCACCTGCCGAAGCCTGCGCACCGCGGTATCACCATCCCCGCCAGGTTTGCTGCGCCGTGTCGAGGACAGCTCGACCACGCCGTCATCGGCCGCCGGGCGGGCGAGCTGTGCCAGGCCGCGCTCGACGGAGGAGACCGACATGCCCAGGTACCCGGCCAGAGTGCGGGTCCCAGCTGTACAGCCCTCAGCACGCTGCGCCAGCGCGGCAACCTTCAGGTAGACGGCGAGCGCGACGTCCTCATAGCCGGCCGACGCCACGAGCCGCCACGGCACCCGCACGCGCTGACGCCGCCTGGGCCCCGCCGTCACCACATCCCCCTGCCTCGTGGATCCGGAACGAGGACGGGTTGCAGTGAGGGGCCAGGCCCGCCCTTCACCGACATCATCCCGGAGAGGCTCGACAGCCTGATACCAGTCACGTTTGCGCAGCGGTCGGCCCAGTAGGATGGCCGGATATCGGGTACACGGGAATGCCAATGCTGGCACCGCCCGACGAGGTCATGCACAATGGCTCCTGTCGCGGGGCTTCTACCTCACGGCACGACGAAGCCCCCTAATGGTGCTTCTGGTTTCTGGGCGAAACCTGTGTCGAACTGTTCGATCGGCTCTCACCGGACGAACAATCCCTTCGGGGCTCTCTCAAGCCCTGGTGGCAGATGGGCGCCGAACCTGTCGGTGACTCCTACATCACCGACAGACGGAGCGACCCGGGGCGGCAGGAAGATCCGTTGAGCACGGACACCGCTCTCCCCGGTGGACTACGTCATCCCCGCCCCCTCATCACCAGAGGTACGAGCTGGTGCAGACGCACCAACACCCCGCCGAAGGGGGCGCAAGACTCCTCCTTCCTGACTGGCTTCTGGGCAGCCCTTTCCTCCACAGCCGTGGTTCACGGCCGGCCGCCGTGACGCCAATGGCAGCCGCTTCGTAGCCCTTGCTGCGAAGTCGATGCCCCTCACCAGGTCATGGACCGTGGGAATGGGTGCGGCGTAGATCGTTGCTGTGGCGATGTGTTTCCGGCATGGCAGGCGGAGGTTTCGCTTGCTGCCGTGCTCGATCCGGACGAGCGCGCCAAGCTCCCGGAGGTAGGAGACGTGGCCCTTGACGTTGGACTCCGACATTTTCAGACGCGCGACAGTGCCTTGAGGGTCGTAAAACACAATGCGGCGGCTGTAGTCCATGCGCTGGGACCAGTCCCGGGCAATGCGCATAGTGGTGGATCGGGCCTTGGGGTGCAGGGCGCTCAGGGCGTAGTCCGGCGTCGGCAAACCAGGTGACCGCGCGGATCCAGGCCCGTGGGTCGGCGCGGTGGGAGGCGGTGTGCGGAACGTCCTGGCCGCACCTTGGGACTTTCCCGAGGTGCAGGACCGATGTGTCGGGCCGGGGGGCCGTATGCGGGACTACGGACAGGGTGCCCGCCGGGGTGCTGGATGGCTCAACATTCCTCGCCCAAGGCACGTTGACCTGGCGAAGGACAGCACTATGCTGCATGGTGGACTCGTCGACCTCTCCGGAAGACAGCAGAATGAGAAGCCGAAGAATCTACTCATCAGCTTCTCACGCAAAGAAAGAAGTAGCCGAAGGCGGCAGCCTTCTGGACCCCTTGAACTTGCAGGTGTGCGGCGAAGAACAGCGTCTCTTCCCCCGGCAAGAGCTATGAAGTCCCACTGGACCGATTCGAGTAGTGACCGGGCCAAAGGGCCCTGGCAAGTCAAGTCGGTTAAGCGTCGAACTCTCCCTGCTGACCCAGCCGCAGCAGGCTGCCGCGCAGCCGAGGGTCTCGGCGAAACACTCAGTTTCGGTACTCGGCCTGCGGAGGATGTCGTGACCGCTGTGCAATCACTTCCGCGGTGGAAATCCTGTCATGTATGCGCCCCTTGACATGCTGGCCTTCCACTCCCTGTAGAGGCGACCGATGTCGGTCTGAATGCAGCGGGGGAGAAGCTGCCGAAGACATGAACAACCCTGCCGGGGGCGGGTGTGCTCGCGCGCTACCCAAGTGAAGCCTCCAGTGCCATGCAAGGGACGTGCAGGTACTACGGATCACACTTACCGCGCCTCGGCGCTGGCCCCTGTCCCCCGGAAACAGGGGCCGGTAGCTATTTCGGATATGAATATCCGTGAAGTCCATGACCCCCAATTGTGGCCAGGGCTGAGCCTACCTCTCCGGAGAGCAGGGAACCGATCCAGCGACCATCTTCACTCCGTCGTGTCACTGTGCGACCTTCTATCTGAATTGCATCAGCTGAACCGCTCGCTCGGCTTGGAGCTTGTAACACGACAAGACCCGTCGGCGGCCGGGCGTGAACCGCGCCGAGGCACAAGGCATCGCTGGTACTTACCAAGACGACATGGCTGTCGACCCTGGCCAGGGTTCGCGTGACGTCGTTGACACTGGACACGGCGGCTGCGGTCCTTGAACGGGGTCTTCCCCAACGTGGATCAGGCGGGGTTGATCACCTGTTTCCCCGGTCGGCCGGTGCCGGGCAGTAGCCTCGCTCAGCCTCACGCACGGGTGGGGGAGATATCCAGGAAGTCCTGGGGCCGGTCCAGTGCGTACGTGTGCAGTTCGGAGAACAGGTTGAGGTGCTGCTTCGCGAGGACACCGGCCCCTCGTGCCACCGCCCAAGCCGACGCCAGCAGGTCTGTCCAGAACCGAATCCCCGTTTCCAGTAGGAGTAGTTGCAAGCTGTTGTCGCTGGAGAGCACCGACAAAACCCCCTGGGAGACTGCCGGTCACCCACCAGCTTCGGGACCTCTTCCTTCTGCTGGCAGGACAGGGGCAACGGCTCGTTGAGTGCCCACACTTCGCCGTCCGCGATCCATGATCCGTTCCCCCTTCGGGCCCCACGAACGGCGGAGATCGTCGTAGTGGTCACGCCCGACCAGCACACCTCATTATGAGACGCTCGTGTTCCGCGCTCTTGGCAACCCAGCGCGCCGATATGCACCTCCGCCATGCCCCCACGTCAAGCCCTGAACGGACAGAGCGCTTTCGTCGCGGCTGGTGCAACAGACGATGAAGCCCGATCGTGGCGACCCCGCTTTGTCCAGCCCTCATGGGACGCGAGCTCTGAATACATCCGCAGTGCAATTGGGCGACCACAGTGCACGAGCGGCTTCTTCCTGCCCGCCAATCCGTATCCAGGCTCAGCTGGCAGATTACGGCGGTACATCTATGGCCCTGTTGCGTCAACCGTCTCCCCGCGGGCGCAGGCACTCTCCCGGGGGTCGCGAGCGGAAGACCGGTGCCAGTGAGCCTCCCGGCAACTCGCGTCCGGAGAGCCCGAGGGCCTCGGAAGAGGGCGCTGGGAAAAGGGTCCGTCACATGGGGCTATGCCTGTTCGGCGCGTGCGGACTCCGGTTGGCGCCGGTAGATGACCGTGAACCGCTCAGCCAGCATCACAGTCACCACCACCCGTAGAGCCTGACCGCTCTCAGCGAATTCGGTGCGTGTCACCACAGTGGCCGGATGCCCGGCGACACCGTGCAGCGACCGCCCCTCAGCATCGTCTGCCGGCCGGACCGACAGCTCGTCCTCCCACCACGGCGCATCCGCCGTGACGTCGGCGGCTTTGACTACGTATGTGGTCACCAGCTGTGCCGGGTGCTCGTCGTGGCGGAACACCTGCCGCAGCCGCAACACCTCCTTACCAGGCACGATGCCCAGCTGTCGCGCTACCGCACCCGACACCGCCACCGTCCCCATCTCTTCCACCACTTCCGGTAAAAGCGTCGCCTCGCCCTCCTCGAGCCGGAACGGCGCCCCCACGGGAAAGGTCTCGTTGCGCAGCAACCGCTTCGGCTCCGGCCGCTCCCGCACATAGGTGCCGTCGCCTGTACGCGCCTGGAGCAGCCCCTCGGCCGCAAGGATCTTGCGCGCCTCCAGGATCACAGTGTCAGAAACGCCAAATTGCTCCTGCAACTCCGATAGGCTGGGGATACGGTCACCAGGCTTGAGGGTGCCGCCCTTGATCTGTCCTCTCAGCGCGTCGGCGACACGCCGGTAGGCCGTCATTTCCCTAGGCACAGCACTCCTCGCTCCTCCTCGACGTACAGGAATGCCCTTGTCTCCTGAGCGAGGTGTCGCTCCGGAGACAAGGGCGCGCACACCCGGAGAACCGGTGGTACACGTGTGGCGGCTCAAAAACTGTCCGCCCTACGGGCGGTGTGTCCGACGGCCATGACTTCAAATCATCGCACGGCGGTTAAGCCGTTCAGCGGGATTACTGCACCATGCGGCCGTCTATTGCCACGAAGCGGGTGGCAGGAGTGTAGAGTGGCGGGGCTATACATCTCCTCGCAGGGCTCCCTGGTCCAATTACCCGGAACGTGCGTCCCAGATGTGCCTTGAGCGCCGAGTGACGCGATTTCGCAAAGGTGTTCACGCCCTGGTCTGTCCGTAGGGCCTCCCCACAAACCCCCTGGATCGCTCTTTCGCTGGCTCATCGCGGCTGCAGCGTTGGAAGCGGCCGGTATTCCCCGGCGGGAAGACCGATCGAGGTGGTCAAGAAACAGCCGGGGTCCCCGCTCCTTTCGCAGGGAGAGGGGAGGCAGATGCATCGCGTGGTGACGGTGCCGCGACTCACGCTTGGTCGGCGCGGGCCCACACGGATGGGTGAACAGCGCAATCTGAGAGAACCGCGTGACCCCGGCCAGCGTCGTGTTCGACACCTGCTTTGGAGAGAGGGTGTGCGGGGTGTGCCCAATGGCACGGTCAAGACGACCGGCAGCTCCGGGGCCGGGGCGTCCTCCGGGTCGAGGGTGGCGTGCTCGGGCATGAGGTCGGCGACGGCCGTGCGGATGGCGCCGCGGCTGACGCCGTGCTGGCGAGCGAGGGCGGCGATCGAGCGGCCTTCCAGGTACGCGGTGCGCACGGCGTCGGTCTTCGCCGCGGTGATGGCCGGGCGCCGTCCGCCCTTGCTGCCCTTGGCCTCGGCGGCTCGCAGCCCGTCGTAGGTCAGCTCGCGTTGGAGGTCGCGCTGGAGTTCGCCGGCGGCGGCGAGGGTCTGCACCGTGAACTTCACGGTGGACAGCAGCTCGCCGGTGCGCGGGTGGCGGGCGGTGAGGTCCATGGCGGAGAACGCGCCGTCGTGGATGCGCAGGGCGAGGCGGTCGCGGTGCAGGACGTCGAGCACGTGGAGGATGTGCTGGTTGCCGCGCACGAGGCGGAACATCTCGGAGATGTGCACGGTGTCGCCCGGCCGCGCGTACTTCAGCAGCTCGCCGAACTTCGGCCGCTGAAGCGGGTGGAGGCGGCTGGAGGTGCCGGCCTCTTCCTCGAAGACGATCGGGTCCTCGATGTTGGCCTCGGCCAGGACGAGGTTCTGACGGGCGGTCGACTGCTGGTCGGTCGATACCCGCTTGTAGACGAGATTGGCTACGCTCTTCCCCGCTCCTGTCGGCGCATCGGACCTCGTCTGTCATCTAACCCTGTCGTCAACCGTCATCGGATCCTTGGGTTCTAGAGGTGGTTGCACCACCTGACCCTGCGGGGTGTTGCGATGGCCAAGCTGACAGAGGGGGGCCAGTTCACGCTGTCGAAGCCAGCCGGCCGCTCATCCGTGTGCTGACTCATGGCCTTGCGCAGCAGGCTTCAGCCGTGCCGGGCCGCCCGCCGGTACGCCGACGGCGTGGTTGCGAACAGATCGGCGAAGGCCTGCCGCAGCGTCTCGGTCGTTCGCAGCCCGCACTGTCGGGCGATGGTGGAGAGAGGCAGGCCGGTGGCCGCCAGCTGATGGGCGGCGGCTTCGGCGCGCACGGCGCGCACGTGCCGGGCGGGCGTGGTGCCAAGCTCCGCGGCGAACAGCCGGGTGAGATGGCGGGGGCTCACCCCGGCGATTCGCGCCAGGGTGGCAGCGTCGAGGTCGGCGTCCAGGTGGGCGGTGATGTGTTCGCAGACCTCTCGAATCAGCCGGTGCTCGGGCGGCGGCGCCGCCAGGTGCATGCTCACCTGCGCCTGGTTGCCTGGCCGCTGCAGGTACGCGACCAGCGACCGGGCCACCTGGCGGGCCAGCGCCGAGCCGTGGTCCTGCTCCACCAGGGCGAGCGAGAGGTCGATCGCGCTGGTGACGCCCGCCGAGGTATGGACGTTGCCATCAGAGACGAACAGTGACGCGGGGTCCACGGTGACGGCCGGGTACCGGCCGGCCAGTTCCGCCGCCCACATCCAGTGCGTGGTCGCCTGACGCCGGTCCAGCAGGCCGGCCGCGGCCAGCAGGGTGGCGCCTGTGCACACCGAGACCACCCGACGGCTGAGCCCGGCCAGGCGGCGCAGGTGGACGAGCAGCCGGGCGTCCTCGGCAGCGGCCTCGTGCCCCGGCCCGCCCGCCACCACCACGCTGTCCAATCGGCCGCCGACCCGCTCCAGGGCGCCGGCGGCGAGTGTCAGGCCGCAGCTCGTCCGCACCGGCAGGCCACCGAGCGAGACCAGCTCGACCCGGTATCCAGGTTCCGCGCCACAGCGCGTGGCCGCGTCGAACACGCCTGCCGGGCAGGAGATGTCGAGCAGCTCGGTATCCGGGTACCCGATCACGACCACGCGGCGCATCAGCGACTCCTGGTGTCCGAAAGACAGGGATCACAGGATTCCAGACACGGTCCGCCCGACGGCCGCTCACCCCGACAAAGCTGGAGGCATGACAGCGACCAGGACCATCGCGTTCGTGCTCTACCCCGGCCTGACCGCCCTCGACTTCGTCGGGCCGCTCCAGGTCATCAGCGCCTTGCAGGAATTCGGACTCGGCTTCGAGGCCGTCACGGTGGCAGCGGCCCGGGAGCCGCTGCCGACGGACAGCTCGGTGTCCGTGACCGCCTCCCACACCTTCGAGCAGGTGCCCGCCCCGTACGGCCTGATCGTCCCGGGCGGCGGTGCCCCGACCTTCGCCGCCCTCGCGGACGAACAGCTGACCGGCTACGTCCGGCAGGCGGCCCGCAGCGCCAAGGTGGTGGCTTCGGTCTGCACCGGCTCGCTGATCCTCGGGTCCGCCGGTCTGCTCGAGGGCCGCGAGGCGGTCACCCACTGGGCTGCCATGCCGATGCTCCGCGCCTTCGGCGCGACACCCGTGTCCCGGCGCTGGGTCGCGGACGGGCACGTGCTCACGGCCGCCGGAGTGGCGGCGGGCATCGACATGGCCCTGCACTTGGCCGCCGAACTGGTGGGCGAGGATGCTGCCCGGATGATTCAGGCCGCCATCGAGTACGACCCGCAGCCGCCGCTCGGCCCGATCGACTGGGATCGCGTGGACCGCGCGTCCATGGAGTCCTCGATCAAGTCGATGGCCGAGAAAGGCCTGGCAGACCAGCCAGAGCTACTCGCCCGCCTCACTACGGCCGGCGGGGCCCAGAGCGTGTCCCCTTGACGGCCCGGTGTCCCATTGCCGACACGAGCCGCACCGTAGTGATGATCGAGGCTCGGGCCGTGCGGCGGCGGCAACGCCGACCTGGTCGGCCGGCGGCTGCTGGAGCCGGGTGTGCGGATCGCCGCGCCGGGCACACCGGGCAGCGAACTCGCCCCCCGAGATCGTCCCCGCAAGCGCCGCCCGGGCTCGACCCGGATGTGCTGCTGGCCGGATGGCCGCAGCGGCTTGGCCCCGCCGACTGGGCGGTGTTCAAGCCGCGCCGGGGCGCCTTCTCCCGCACCTGCTTGGAGGAACTGCTCACCGAACTCGGCGCCCACACGCCGGTGTTCGCCGGCTGCGACTTGCCCAACCCCCAGCAGCAGTGTGACCTCCCTGCAGGCCGTCCCTGAAGCCTCAGGTGTACCTGCGGGAGCGTTCCAGCCGCGCCGCAGTCAGCTCGGCGAAGCGCCCCAGTACCAGGTCCCGGTGGAGAGCCGGGACCCGCCAGACGGCGAGGGGCTCCGGCAGCGCGGATGCGCGCCCCCGGAGCCCGTGGGGAAGTGCCGGGGTGGCGGGGTCAGGACGTGGCGGCGGGTTCGGCGGGTGCTGCTTCGGCGGGGGCGGTCTTCGCCTTGTTGAGGCCGGGGGTGTGGTTGAACAGGAGGTTGAGCAGGAAGGCGGCGATGGTGGCGCTGGTGATGGCGCTGCCGCCGATGATCTGCACCCGGGTGGGGAAGGTGTGGTAGATCGTCGGGGCGACGACGGGGAGCATGCCGATCCCGATGGAGACGGCGACGATGAGCAGGTTGTTGGTGCCGTCGAACTCGACCTTGCGCAGGGTGTTGATGCCGACCGCGGTGACGGTGGCGAACGCCACCAGGCCGGCGCCGCCGACGACCGGTCCGGGCAGGGAGGCGACGACGTCGCCGAGCTTGGGGATGAGGCCGAGCAGGACGAGGATGCCGCCGGCGACGTAGCGGCTGCGGACCCTGGTCATGCCGACCAGGCCACCAGGCCGACGTTCTGCGCGAAGACGGTGACGATCACGGACACCTCCCGCCAATGGATACCCCCAGCAGCCACAGCCGTGCCCTGAACCACACACCGCGACGCGAGGGTGGGGCCAAAACACACTGCCGCGGCTTGGCCATCGCAACACCCTCGCAGGGTCAGGTGTTGCAACCACCTCTAGAACCCCAGCTGACAGACGGGGCCAGTTCACGCTGTCGAAGCCACCAGGCGGAGGGTGCCGAAGGTCCGGAGGGAGATCCCGGCTGCGCACTCAGCTGCGATGCGGCCGAGGAGCCACTGCCGCCGATGGCCTACCGGGCCTTCGCATGGGCACGCATCTGTTCTGCCAGCCGCCCTAGTTCGGCCGCCGTCGCAGGGGAGACGTCGCTGAGCCCGCTGTGTACGGCCGTCGGGCTGCGCAGGAAGCGCCGCAGCAGGGCCACGAGCAGCCCTTCCGGCAGGGTCTGCAGTGCGGCGAACGCTCGGGGGGCCGGCGGGGTCGGCAGGGCGGCGAGGTTCTGCCGCATGAGGTGGAGCATGCCGCGGACCGCGTCGGGATCGTCGGCCAGCGCTACCGGGCCGCCCGCCGCGTACACCGCCTGCCCGAGGGGTACCTCGAACGCGGCGTGTGTCTTGAGCCAGGCATCCATCCGCGGCTCGGCCTTGGCTTTGATCCCGGCGGTGCGGAACTCCCGGACGACCCGTTCCAGGCGCGGGGTGGTTCGGCCGTCGGGTTCGCCGATCGGCATTGGGACCCGGCTGGTCATGAAGTTGGTCGCGCGGTAGCGGACTACGTCGCCGTCCATCGTGCCGCCCAGTGCCGGGAAGCCGAGCAGTACTCGCTCGTGGCCGATCGCCGCGCCCAGCGGCTCCGCGCCGCCCGCCCAGTTGTGCAGGAACAGCACGTCGCCTTCGAGGCCGGCGAGTGACTCCAGCACCGCGTCAACTTGATGGGTGCGGACGAGGACGGCGGTCAGGCCGTACCCGCCGGCCGGGTGCTCGACCACCGGTACGGGTACCCGCCTGACGGCAGGGCTGTCTTCCTCGGCGAGCTGCACGCCGTGCCGGCGCAGGGAGGCCAGACGCTCGCCCCGGGCGAGGAGCGAGACGTCGAGCCCGGCCTCATGCAAGCGGGCGGCGAACAGGCTGCCGCAGACCCCGGCGCCGTAGACGAGCAGTTTCATGACAACCTCTCCCACATGAGTTAAACGTTCGTTTTAATCGAACGTCTGTATAGTACGGCACATGGCGCTATCCGATACCCGGACCAAGATCCTCGACGCGGCCGAACGCCTCTTCGCCGAGCACGGCTACCGCGGCACCTCGGTCCGCGCGATCACCGACCTTGCCGGAGCGAACCTGGCCGCCGTCGGCTATCACTTCGGCTCGAAGGCGGAACTCCTGGCCGCGGTCGCCCGCCGCGTGACCGAGCCCATCACCGTCGCCCAGAGCGCCGGGCTCGACAAACTGCTCGCCCGGACTCCGGACCCGCCGGTCGCCGAACTGGTGGAAGCATTCGCAGGGCCGCTCTTCGACGGGATGCCCGCCGGCGATGAGAGCGGAGCCCGGACGTCCCGGCTGATCGTGACGATCCTCAGCGACCCGGCCGAGGAGGCGCGCAACTGGACCGGCCCGGATGAGGACACGGTCGGCGAGCGCTACCTGGCGGCTTTCGCGCGCGCACTGCCCGGCCTTGCCCCACAGGAGCTGTTGTTCCGGATGCGGGGGATCCTCGCCGTGACGGCCGTGGACCGCGTCGAGGTCTACAACCCGCCCTCCCCTGCCTGCCCGACGGCGACGGAAGGCGAGGAGGCCCGGCACTGGGCGATCACGTTCCTGACGGCAGCAATGAGCGCGCCACCGACCCGGGCCTGACGATAAGCCTGGGGCGGCTCACTCACCGCCGGCGCAGCGGCGGGGCCCGGCTCGACGCCCTTGGATACCTCGTTGATCGCGTGCAGGGCGAACGCGAGGACAAGCGCCGCGGCCGGAGAGCCGTCCTTGACGAAGGCGCCGGTGTCGGCGGCGCTGATCCAGCGTCCGCACTGTTCAGCGGGCATGGCGGGACTCCGTTGCTGGTTGGCCGGCGGCGCCGGCCGGTGTCCGGGGATGGGGCACGGTGGGCAGGGCGAAATCGAGCCGCTTGTCCATCTCCAGCCGGAACGTGCCGTACGGGTTGATGTTCGACCAGAAGAGCGCGGTCAGCCCGCGCCGGTCCTCGTCCGAGAGCTTCTTCGCCCACACCGGTTCGGCAAGAACGCGCTGAAGCAGCAGGGTGTTGATGTGGACCAAGCTGGACTGGAGAAGGTGGAGCGCGAGCATCGAGGTCTCGGCGCGTTCCTTGTCCGACGGACCGGGGCTTGTCGTAGAAGCTTCTGAGTGGCTGATCACCCGGGTAAAGACGCCTTGGAGGCTCCATGCATCCGGGCGTGCGCTGTCAGGACCTGTCTGAAGCGACCAGGCCAGGCCTCAAAGTCAGGGGTACGCCAGCTGCCCCTGGTTGGGTCCGTGCAGTGTGACTGACGCGCACGAACCTGCTGCACACCGGCACTCTGCCCAGAAGGCAAGGTGTAGTGCCTGGGGCAACTTGATGGGGGGCGTCGCAACCCGGTGGTGCCAGAGCTTCCGCTAAGCAGCAGACGCCTCGCGGACCGACGTTGGTCCCGGGCCGCCACCCCGGTGATCAGGCCGTGGCAGCCCGTCCCGCCAGGTCCGAAGCCTGATCTCGATGTCACACAGGAGCAGGTGGAATACTCCCTATCAGGTACTCGATGATGCGGACGTCCTCGGTCTGTCGCGCGTTGGCCGACTTCGCATGTACCCGGCCCCGGGTCGGGGAACTTGTGGGTCCGAGCCCGCAGGCCCAGGGAGGAGGATTCCGAGATGAATCCAATGCGGGCGGGCTACCTCTCACGTGTTTCGGATACTGACGCCCACAACAGCAGGGACATGAAACTAACCTGACGAAGGGGCCGATTCCTATACATACCAGCCGGAAACCCCTCGATTTGGGTCAACGCTCCACCCTGTCGATGCTTGGTCCATTTGAGTGAATTCACTCTGGTGGGCTTGTTGGTTTATTTTATATCGTCGATAGTTGTAGACGTCCAACCGGTGGGTTGCCCATCCTCTCCGGGGGAGTGGCAGCCTCTTATTATGTCGACCCCGATTTCCGAATTGTGGTTGACGGCGAGAGATTGTCATAATGGGCGCCCCCGGGCGAGGATTTGGACCCCCCGGCCGATGCTCTAGCTGGCATCGGCCGGGGTGGCGACCCCCCTCTCACTCCAGCTTTGGGGGCGCCATGAGTGCTCTTACCACCTTTGCGGGTGCCTGGCATGTAAGCGGCAGACTGGGTGCAGTGTTCGGTCTGTTGACCGCCCGCTCCGGGCCCGCCTTGGCCCTGTTCCGCTCGGGCCGTGCGTCTGATCGCTCCCGCCGAGAACTCGGCGAGTGGCCGAGCGAATGCACCGCAAGCACAACTTGCGAAGAACCGTTGCGTGAAGACCGGTCCTGCCGGCCCAGCCGTCCGGCCTCTTCAACCCATCCGGGCCCAGCCCGCAGCGGATCCCGGCATCTGTCGCTGCGGAGGGGCCGGATTTCAGAAGCGTGCTCGGGTATGTGGATCGAGCGGTTTCGCGCCTGTGCCTGCGCGACGGCCTCTCTTCTGCGCGCTGGAGGCCGCCTCGTGCGCATCGCAGCCCTGACAGGTTCCGGCGTAGGCCTTACCGGCGTCCGCCGTCGCTGGCATCTGTGCCGCTCGGTCAAGGGCAACTGCCCCGGGCCCGGCCCGGGGCAGTTCTGACGAGGGCATCCTGCGGCGCGCACCCGCTTCACCGCCGACAGATGCCCCGTCAGGGCCCGGTGAGCTCTCCCCACTTCCTGCGTGCAGCGAACCTCCCACCTCTCGGTGGGCAACGAGCTCCCCACCGCACAGGCCACGGCCCTTGGTGCAGATGGTCTTCGGGCCTCGGCTTACCCGCTGCCGCGCCTGCCTGAGGTCGCCCCACCCCGGCCGGGGCGCATGGGGGACCGTAATGATCGGCTGCCTGTTCCGAGATTTTCCGGGAACAGCGGGAGGATTCATGGACACGTGTGTACGGGTCATTCTCAAAGGTGGCCCGGACGGCATTGCCAGGATCAGGAAAATCTCATACGGAGATGAAATTCCGCATGTAAAGGTGACGTGCGGAAACGGTTACGAACACTTTGAAAGAACGGGCGATTTCGAAGAGTTCGACGGGGAGCTCCTCCCCGTATACCAATGGTGTTACCGCACGTTCATCGCCGAGTAGTAAACCATTCCGGAACCCAGGACGGATGAAAGAGAGGGATGTTCTGATGGCAAGGACGAACCCGAATGTGACGGAATACGCAGGTATCTCATGAACCGCACGGCCAACCGTGGTCCGCATCCTCGAGACGCCGTGGTCACCGGCATGGGTTTCTGCCTGCCTGGACCGACCCGTCCCGTCTTCACCCCCCACGACCTGTGGAGCGTCGCGTCCCAGGGCGTCTCCTGTATCGCACATGACGATGTCTACTACGGATCAGTCCAGCTGACCGACCAGATGTTCAACGACCGTGTACCCGATGTCCCGCCGTTCTTCTCCAACCACTATACGAATGCGCACAGATTCGGGCTGGTGTCGATGGCGGAAGCCTGCAGTGATGCCGGTTTGGACATCCAGGCCGGCGGGCTCACCAACGCAGCGCTGCTCGTCGGCCGCGGAGGAGTCGATGCCAATGTCGACAGCTACCTGTCCATTCTCCGCGCCGACGCCCAAACCATCTCCCCGATGGACGCCATGGAGTTGTTCGTCGCTGCCGAACAGGCCGTATCCCCCTCCGACGTCGCCCTTGTCCAAGGCGCCCTGACTCGGTCCAGCGGCCCGTGCTTCACGGTTTCCTGCGGATGTGCATCTTCTGCCGTGCAGATCGGCATCGCCCGGCAGATGATCGCCGCAGGACAGGTGGACATCGCCGTGGTGACCGGCGTCGACATCTTCAACGTCCAGCTGATCCGGAACATCCAGCGCCTTCTGCGCGGCGCGCAAAGCTCCTACGACGCCATCCGCTCAGACGGAATGCCGTCGCTCCTTCCGTCCTTCGACGCCCTCATGCGGCCTTACGACCGGCGCGCCGACTGCATCAACCACGGTGAAGGCTCCGCGACCGTCGTCATGGAAAGCCGCGAAAGCGCCGACAGGCGAGGCGGCCATTCCTATGGCCAAGTACTTGCCCAGGCCACCACCCGCGATGGGCTGGCCAATCCTCTCGCGTGCGATGACACCGGAAGCCAATTGGTGACCGCCGTCCGACGCTGTCTTGAAGACCGGTGGCAGATCGATCAGGTGCCCTATGTGCATGGCGGCAGCGACGGCAATGTCGTGGTCACCGCGTTCGAGGCGAATGCCGTCACCGAACTGTACGGGCCAGCCCATGTCCAGGACCTCTTGATGACCTCGCAAGAAGGCTGCTTCGGCCACAACGGGGCCCCGGCCGGATGTCTCGGCGTAGCCCTGACCCTGCTGATGATGCAGACAGCTGAGGTATGTCCCACAACCAACTGCGAGCAGCCGGCCGAGAACGTGCCGTTCGACCCTGTCCCGGGGACGCGGACCCGCCCCTTGGACTTCGACTACGCCTTCAGCTTCAACTACCAGGTCGGCGGCGTGAAGAGCGCGATTCTCCTGGGAAGCCCCGAAGCCTCCTGAACACCTCCGGCGTAGCACAGGCGAGATGACCGACCGCCAGCCACGTCCTGTCTCGAACACCCCCAGGCCTGTCCGGGCCGGGCCGCTCTTGCTGCGGCCCGCACCACACGAAACGCCCCTGTGTTCGCCCGTCCCCGCAGCAGTACGGACCGCCCGCCCTGACTGGTGCCTCCCACCCGCAGACAAGAGGAATCCGATGGCTCGCGACGCGCACACACTTGGTAAGGAAACGGGGCCGATCGCTGTGATCGGCATGGGCTGCCGCCTGCCGGGCGACGTCGACTCCCCCGCGGCCTTGTGGCAACTGCTCACCGAGGGGCGCGACGCGGTCGGCGAACCCTCGGTGGAACGCCAGATGCTGCTGGGGCACAGCGCTTCTGCTTCCAGTAACGAAGCGAACGGCCCGCCCCTGGCCGGCGGCTACCTCAAGGACGTCTCGGGCTTCGACGCCGACTTTTTCGGCGTATCGGGCCGGGAGGCCGATGTTCTGGACCCCCAGCACCGGCTGCTCCTAGAAGTGGCCTGGGAGGCACTGGAACACGCCGGAGTGCCGAACGAGCAACTTGCTGAATCCGCGACCGGAGTCTTCGTCGGGCTCAGCTACAACGACTACATGGACGGCCTCGCGGGCCACCCTCAGGAACTCGAGGGTTCCATCCTCACCAACGGCCACTGTGTGGCGGCCGGCCGGATCTCCTATCTCCTCGGGCTGCGTGGCCCGTGCCTGGCGCTCGACACGGCATGCTCGTCCTCACTGGTAGCCGTTCATCTGGCTTGCCAGTCACTCCAGCAAGGCGAGTGCGACCTGGCCCTCGCCGGTGGGGTCACTTTGATGCTTCAGCCCAGGACCAGCGAGTCCTTCATCCGGATGGGCATGCTCTCCCCCACCGGCCGCTGCCACACCTTTGACGCCGCGGCGGACGGTTTCGTGCGGGGCGAGGGCTGCGGCGCCGTGGTCCTCAAACGCCTGAGCGACGCTGTACGGGACAACGACCGGGTGCTGGCCATCGTCCGTGGCTCCGCGGTCAACCAGGACGGGCGGTCCGATGGGATCGCCGCACCTTCCCCCGCTGCCCAGCGCGACCTGCTCCGTCTGGCCCTTCACCGCGCCGCCGTCGACCCCGGCGACGTCGGCCTCGTCGAGACCCACGGCACGGGTACGCCGGTCGGGGACCCCGTCGAATTCGCCAGCCTGGCCGAGGTCTACGGAGCAGGAAAGGGGCGTTGCGCTCTCGGATCGGTCAAGACGAATATCGGACACCTGGAGCCCGCGGCCGGGGTCACCGGTCTGATCAAAGCCGTTCTTTGCCTGCGGTACGGACAGGTCCCGCCCAACTTGCACTTCGACCGGTGGAACCAGGCGATCGACGCGACCAGCACCCGGCTCTTTGTTCCCACCGAGCTGGCCCACTGGCCGGTCGACACCAACACCCGGCTGGCGGCTGTGTCCTCCTTCGGTTTCTCCGGCACCAACGCTCACGTGATCCTGCAGCAGGCTTCGCCCAGCCGACGCCGGAGCCCTGCCGCCTTGGGACAAGGCGACACCGCAGGACCCTCAGTGCTCCTCGTCCCAGCAGGCTCACGGAATGTGCTGCCCACCGCCGCCCGGCGTCTCGCCGATTGGCTGGAGGGCGACGGCGCCGCGGTGCCGCTTCAGGACGTCTGCCACACCCTGTCCCTGCGCCGCAACGCCGGCCGCGGACGCCTCGGAGTCGTCGGCCGGACGCGGACAGACGTCACGCAGGCGCTACGGGCCTTCGCAGTCGGCCAAGCGCACCCGGCAGCAGTCTCCGGCGAGGTCGGTGCATCGGTATCGCGCCGACCGGTGTGGGTGTTCTCCGGCCAGGGCTCCCAATGGCCAGGTATGGGCAGCACCCTCCTGGAACGGGAACCGGTTTTTGCCGCCACCTTGGCCGAGGTCGACCCCCTGATCGCTGAAGAAGCCGGCTTCTCCGTCCTCCGGCTGGTACGCGCCAAACAACCGGTAAGCGGGTGCAGCCAGGTCCAGCCCACCCTTTTCGCCCTACAGGTCTCTTTGGCCGCAACCTGGCGTTCCTACGGGATCGAGCCCGCCGGAGTCATCGGCCACTCCATGGGAGAGGTCGCCGCCGCCGTTGTCGCCGGCGCGCTGACGATCGAGGACGGCGTCCGCGTCATCTGCCGCCGCTCCCATCTGCTGACCCGCATCGCCGGTCAGGGCGCCATGGCCACAGTCGGCCTCGATCCCACACAGGTACAGGCCGACATCACCGCCCAGGGCGGTGAAGACGTGTCGGTGGCCGTCCTGGCCGCACACGACTCCACCGTGGTGGCCGGCGACGCCGCACATGTGGCGGAGTTGACGGCCGCCTGGAAACAGCAAGGAGTGTCGGCAATGCCGGTCGCAGTGGACGTCGCCTCCCACTGCTCGCACGTCGACCCGCTCCTCCCGGAGCTCCGCGATCTCCTCGCCGACCTGACACCACGAAACCCGCAGGTCCCGTTCTACTCCACCGTGCTTCAGGATCCGCGGGAGACCCCTGCTTTCGACGCCGACTACTGGTGCGCCAATCTGCGCCAGCCAGTCCGGTTCAGCTCCGCGACGGCGGCGGCCGCCGCCGACCGCAACCTGGTGTACACGGAAATCTCTCCGCACCCCGTCGTCACCTACGCTCTCAGCCAGAACCTCGCGCCCCTCGTCAACGACCCGGTGGTGCTGCCGACCCTGCGGCGGGACGAGGAGGAGGACCTCACCTTCCGTACCCAGCTGGTGGCCCTGCACTGCGCAGGTGTCAGCGTGGACTGGAGCCCCTTGCACACAGGCGCCGACCTGGCCGATGTCCCCCTGATGACCTTCGACCGCCAACACCACTGGGTCCAAGCGGCACAGGGCGGGTCGGCGACCCAGGACAACGAAGCCGTCCCCGGCCCCGCCCTGCTCGGCCAGCACCGAGAAGTGCCCGGCGATCCGGTACGCCACTCCTGGCAGGGCGACTGCGGTACCGCGTCACTCCCCTGGTTGAGCGACCACCGGGTGTTCGACACCCCGGTCATGCCCGGCGCCCTGTCATACGCCGTCGCGCTGAACGCTGCCTGCGAGGCCTTCGGCATGGCAGCTGACCAGGTCCAGGTCACCGATCTCGCTTTTCACGACACGCTTCGGCTCAGCGAACACACCGACTTGGCCACCACCGCCACCATGGCCGCTCCCGACCGCGCCGAATACGACATGTTCGGACGCAGCCCAGGCGGACAGTGGAACCAACACGCCAGCGCCGTGCTGCGCCCGCTCATCCTGCCCGGCCGGCCAAAACCTGTCTCCGTCACCTCACTCGCGCTCCGGCACCCCGTTGAACTCGACCCGGAATCCCTGTATGCCGGACTGCGCAGCAGAGGGCTGGAACACGGGCCGGCCTTTACCGGCATCGATGAGCTGCACACCGCCCACGGCCGCACCAGCTTCTGGGCCCGCATCGCCGCGCCGTCACCCGCACGCATGGGGGCCGGCGAACTGCAGATCGACCCCGTCCTGGTTGACCTGTGCCTGCAGATGGTGGTGGCCGGACTGATCGAGGAAGCGGACAGGGGACTGGTCCTGCCGGTCCAGATCCGCTCGGCTCGAATCCTCGGCGACCCGGCGACCGCGGTGTACTGCCATAGCCGGATCTCCGAAGCGACCCCCGACCGCATCGTCGGCCACGCCCGGCTGCTGGACGAGGTCGGAGTACCCGTCCTGGCCCTGGACGGTGTGCAATTCTCCCGCCGCACCACACAGCAACAAGAAGAGTCCGACCGGTGGCTGCTCGAGCCCACCTGGCACCCCGTCCCAAGCTCCACCGACACCCCGTCGCCCCCGCCGGGGGGCTGGCTGATCATCGGAGAGGGGGACGAGACCGCTGAAGACCTCGCGACCGCCCTGCGAACGGCCGGCGCCCGAACGGAAGTATGGGAGGTCCCGCTGGGGGACAGCCGACTGGAGCCGCTGGGCGCATCGCTGGACCAACGCCTGGCTGCCGACCCCGCTCCCCGCCATGCCGTGGCGATGCTCTGCAGCCCCTCGGCGACGGGCGCCACCGAGCCCCAGCACGAGGCACTCAAACGCACCCGGCGACTGCTGCACATCGCCCAGGCCCTCGCGACCCGGCCCGAGCCACCGCGCCTGTACGTCATCACGCACCAGGCATGCAAAGCCACCCCCACCGATACCGTGAATCTCGAACAGGGCGCTCTGCGAGGACTCGTACGTGTCCTGACAATGGAGCACCCGGAGCTGCGGACCGTCCTGCTGGACGATCACGTCGGACCAGGAGCACCGGACCCGTCCCGGATCGCTCGCGAGCTGCTGTCGGACGCGCCGGAGGACGAAGTCGCGCTGCGCGGAACCACGCGGCTGGTCGCCCGCCTCGACTACGCTCCGCCCGGTCAAGCGGAACGCTCACCCGCCGTCTCCCGCACCGTCCGCTACGGTGAGGACGGCTTCCGCCTCCGGATCGCACGCCTCGGCGACCTGGGAAGCCTGGAGCTCACCGTGGCCGACCGCCACGAACCAGGGCCCGGTGAGGTCGAACTACAGGTGCAGGCCGCTGGCGTTAACTTCCGCGACGTCCTCACCACCATGGGCCTGCTGCCGGGGAACGATGATGTGCGCTACCGGATCGGCTACGAGGGTGCCGGCCGAGTAACCGCAGTCGGCCCTGGGGTTGAACACCTGCACGTCGGGGACCAGGTCCTTGCCGCCACGCTGAAAGGCGGCGCATTCGCCTCCTTTGTCACCGTACCGGCAGCCGTAGCCGCGCCCGTGCCACCAGGTCTGCAGCCGCATCAGGCCGCAGGACTGCCCGTGGCCTTCCTCACCGCCTGGTACGCCCTGCGCCACGTGGCCCGGCTTGCGGAGGGCGAACGAGTTCTCATCCATTCAGCCAGCGGCGGCACCGGACTGGCAGCTATCGCCGTGGCACGGCGGCTGGGAGCACAGGTGCTCGCCACCGCAGGCAGCGAAGAGAAACGCCGCCATCTGCACGGCATGGGCATCGAGGCAGTGATGGACTCCCGCTCGCTGGACTTCACCGAGCAGACCCTCGCAGCCACTGACGGCCAGGGCGTCGACGTGGTCCTCAACTCGCTGTCCGGAGCAGCCATCCGGGCAGGCTTGGAAGCCCTGCGCCCATTCGGCCGCTTCGTCGAACTGGGCATGCGGGACATCCTCTCCGACGCCCCGATCGGTCTGGCTCCGTTCCGGCACAACATCACGATGAGCACCGTCGACCTCATCGGGCTCCAGCAGCAGCGCCCGGACGACTTCACGACTGTCCTGAGAGAGGTGATGGAGGAGTTTGCCGCAGGCCGCCTGAAGCCGTTCCACTGCTCCACCTCCCCCCTTGAAGAGGCCACCGACACATTCCGCAAGATGGCGGGCGCCGAGCACATCGGCAAACTCGTCCTGACCGTCCCCGAGCATGGCGACGCCACAGCCGTGCTGCCGACCGAGCAGCGCACTGTGTACCCGGACGGGGCGTACGTGATCACCGGCGGGCTGCGCGGACTCGGCCTGGCCACCGCCCGCTGGCTGGCTGAGCAGGGAGCCGGGCACCTCGTCCTCAACGGCCGCACACCGCCCACCCCCGAAGCGACACAGACGATCGGTGAAATCGTCGCTCAGGGAACCGAAGTCCGAGTCGTTCTGGGTGACATCTGCAAAGCGGAGACCGCCGAAAGTCTGGTCGCCGCCGCGACACAGAACGGCACCCGCCTGCGCGGCATCGTGCACTGCGCCATGGTTCTCGACGACGCGGCTGTCCTCAACATCGAAGAAGAGCAGCTCCAACGCGTCTGGGCGCCCAAAACCGACGGGGCCTGGCACCTGCACAACGCCACAGCGGATTCGCCCCCGGACTGGTTCGTGGTCTTCTCGTCCATGGCCTCACTGCTGGGCAACCCGGGCCAGGGGGCGTACGCGGCGGCCAACTCCTGGCTCGATGCCTTCGCGGTCTGGCGCGCCGGCCATGGCTTGCCCACCCTCTCGGTCAACTGGGGACCGTGGGGAGAGACCGGCGTCGCCACCGATTTCGCCGACCGCGGCTACCACACCATCCCCACAGATCAGGGGCTGAAGGTCCTCGGCACCCTCCTGGCCCACGGCCGCGTATACACCGGCGTTGTTCCCGGTGAGCCCGACAGCTGGGTGCTGCCCGCCGTACGCCAGTCCTCCTTCTTCAGCCTCGTCTCGCCGCGAGATGAAGGCGAGCAGCAATCCCACTCGTCCGACGCCGGCATCACCACTCGCCTCCAGAACGCTGAACCCGGCCTCCCGCGTCGCACAATGCTGGAGACCTATCTGGCCGACCAGGTCCGCGCGGTCCTGCGCCTGGGCAGCAGTGCCCTTGATCCGCAGACGCCCTTCAAAGCCCTGGGGTTCGACTCCCTGCTCTCCATGGAGTTGCGCGTGCGCCTGGAGACCGAGCTAGGAGTAAAACTCGCAACCAACTTCGTATGGCAGCACCCAACCCTCTCAGCGCTGGCCGATGGCCTGGCCGAGCGGATGGGCCTGGACTCGTAACAGACCGCGGCCCACCACGATCACAGGCAATGTCCAGGTCCAGCGACCCGCATCGCCCCCGGACAGCTCTGCCCATGGCTGGCGGGTGAACAGCCGGAACCTCCAGGCCAAGGCACCTTGCTGTCGGCCCGCGCCCCGGCGGCCACGAGCCCAGCCCAGCGCAAGTGACCGGGCCGCCTGACCACGCTCTCGTCGCACCTGGCGCACTCCGCGCGCAGGTGCCCCTAGCAGGGTTACTGCGGCGTTTTCAGCACTATTTCAGCCGCATCTGCCTCGCCCGGGCGCTGCCCCCTGGCGCCCTTGCCTCCCGCAGTCGTCGCCAATGCCGTCCATCCCCGGACCACAGAGCGGAAGCGAAACCGTTCTGGTCTACCACCACAGAAAGTGAGCATCCTCCGTGAATCTGGCCGTCGCACCGAAACCGACCATCTCATTCACCCCGCGGGAGATCAGCGACTGGCGTGGTACCCCCAGCCTCGCAATAGCCAGGAGCCTGCAGCTCAGTGGACCAACCGCGACGATCGCCGTGCCGGCAATCAAGCGTTCGGTCCCCGTCGTTCGGCACCTCGCCCGATTGTGGCTGGACTCCCAGGGAATCTCTGACGACGGTGCACGCTTCGCGGTGCAACTGGCGGTCTCGGAACTCGTGACCAACGCCGTCGAACATACAAGCAGCATGGTCATCACCAGCCGCCTCCATAAAGACCGCACAAACGTGTGGGTGGAGGTACAGGACCAGGGAGGGACGCCTTCCGTTCCGCGCCTGAAACCCCCAGATACAGCCCTCGACAACGGCCGGGGACTTGCCCTTGTGGCGGAAGTCGTCTGTGGATGGGGCTTCAGTCTGGCCCCCGCCGACAACAACTGCACGGTCTGGGCAGCGATCCCCTACTCGGACAACCAAGAGGAGGAGACCCCGGCCGCATAGCACGGACAGAAGCACCACAACGAGCCTGCATCCGGACGCATCGACGGGGTCAAGCGGGGACGGCGCTCCCGGAGTCACAGGAGTCCGTTCCTCTCCGGAGAGTCCTCAGCCGGTTCCCACCCCCTGCCCCGGGCAGCTCACCCTTCTCCTCATGAGTGCCTCTTGAGAACGCGGAGCCTCATAGGCGTCGCTGGTTGTGCGTCCATGGGGGTCACCGGGCCCGGTCGACGGCTTCACGGCCTGAGATCCAGTTGACGTAAGTGTTGTTGGTATCTCGTGCAACATACCTCCGCCGCGCTGCACGCTTAAGGAGTACTGCTTGCGAGGGTGACGAATTCGGAAAAGGCAGTGTGTTTCTCCTAGTAATCTATCCAAGGTCGGTGCATTCCGTTGTACACGCGAGATCCTCACCATAAGCTCCTCGTTACTATCCTCCCGCCATTACTGGAAAGGTCCTGTCCGCCGGACGGGGGCGGGTTCGGCGGATGGTACGAGGTGCGGCTGGACGTCGACGAAGCCAAGAACCTTGGCGGAGTGGCCCTGATTCGCTCCGCGATGCGCGTGGCTGCCCGATCTCTGGGGTGGTCCAGGCTGCAGACGTTCGGAGGCACTTACCCCCTTAACGCTGTCGCTGGGGTGGTGGATCAGCGGCTGATTCCAGAAAATTTCGCAGCAGTCGTCGACAAACACCGGATGGCGCGAATGCTGGCTTCGGCCGAGGTGGTATCGCAGGCGCTCCGGCTTGGGACCCGGAGGTCGGTACCGGGCTGTATTTCTGCGAGCACGCAGGAATTCCGCGCTGCCTACACCGCGCGCTTGCCAGAGTGATGCGGCGAGAAAGCGATGCGTCTGCTGGAGAACCCCTTCCAAGGCTTGAGGTGGGCCACTCGGCTTGCCTGGCACGGCGAGCGTGTCGGCCTCGTGGGTGATTTCGGCGGTGCGGCGATCCGGGGATAGCGCGACGGCGACGGTATGGAACATTCCATACGCTGACAAAGAGACTACTCAGCGTTAAGGCGCGAATGGGAAGTTTCGGTACCCCGCACCGAGGGGAAAAGCCCCGTACCGAACCAAACGGGCCGCCCATCCCTCTCGGGGTACGTGGCCCGCTGCGTTTTTGTGACGTGGTTTCTGTGGTTGTGGGGTTGTGGTGCCCGGGCGGGGATCCCTTGACTTGTGCTGGTCCCCGAGTGGAGCCGGCCGGGCCGAGGGCGGCCCCCTCCGAAGGGGTCCACATGAGTACCGCCGTTCAGTCGCCGTGGCAGGAACTGCTGGGGACAGAATCCCTCCCCGTCCAGGTGCCGCCGCACGCCGTGGCGGGCGAGGTCAGCCGGGCCGCAGTCCCGGCGAGCACCTTCCTGGCCGTCACGTCGATCCCCGTCGCCAACAACCCGGTCGGGCTGGCGTTCGCCCCCAACGGCAACCTCTATGTCGCCAACTCCGGGTCGGCCAACGTGTCGGTGATCGACCCCACCACGGACACCGTCATCGGCGCCCCGATCGGCGTCGGCGGTACGCCGGTCTGGCTCACGGTCGCCCCCAACGGCAACGCCTACGTCCCCAACAGCGGGTCGAACACCGTGTCGGTGATCGACACAACCACCAACACCGTCATCGGCGCCCCGATCCCCGTCGGCAACCAGCCGGCCGTGGTGGCGGTCGTCCCCGGCGGACGCGTCTACGTCACCAACTTCGCCGCGAACACCGTGTCGGTGATCGACACAACCACCAACACCGTCATCGGCGGCCCGATCGCCGTCGGCGCCCAGCCGGTCGGGATCGCGGTCGCCCCCAACGGCAACGCCTACGTCACCAACCGGGGCTCGAACACCGTGACGGTGATCGACACCGCCACCAACACCGTCGTCGGCGCCCCGATCCCCGTCGGCAACCAGCCGAACTTCGTGGCGATCGCCCCCAACGGCAACGCCTACGTCGCCAACATCGGATCGAACAGCGTGACGGTGATCAACACCATCAGCAACACCGTCGTCGGCGCCCCGATCGCCGTCGGCAACCAGCCGTGGGGCATCGCGGTCGGCGCCGACGGGATCGCCTACACAGCAAACCGGGCGGCGAACACCGTGACGGTGTTCGACACCGCCACCAACACCGTCGTCGGCGCCCCGATCCCTGTCGGCGCCGGACCGATCGCCGTGGCGGTCGCCCCCAACAACAAGGTCTACGTCAGCAACATCAATGGGAACAACGTCAGCGTCGTCCAATTCGACCCGACGCTGACCAGCATCACCCCCGCCCAAGGGCCCATCGCGGGCGGCACGGTGGTGACGATCACCGGCACCAACCTGACCGGGGCCAGTGTCGACTTCGGCGGCGTCCCCGCCACCGGGGTGAGCGTCAACGCCACCGGCACGCAGATCACCGCCACCACTCCGCCCGGGGCGGCGGCCGGTCCTGTGACCGTCACCGTCACCACCCCTGGTGGCAGCGCCAGTCTGGTGAACGGCTTCACCTACGTTTTGCCCGTCCACGCCACCTCGCTGACCGCGACCCCGGCGCTGGCGAAGCTGTTCCCGCCGCACGTGTATTTTCCGTTCCTGACCGCCACGCTGACCGACCAGGTCACCGGCCTGCCCGTGCCCGGCCAGACCATCACCTTCAAGATCGGCAGCAACCTCCTCGGCATCGCCACCACCGACGTCCAAGGCGTCGCCCGGTTCAACGAGACGCTCATCCTGACGCTCATCCTCGCCAACGGCGGCTATGACGTCGAGTTCGCCGGCGGCGCCACCCCGTCAGCAATCCTGTCGCCGTCCAGCGCCCACGCCGGAGTCATCGAACCCTGACTCCCCGGAGGCCGCCATGTCCTGTCAAGCCGCTTGAGGAAGTTCGTCCGCATTCGGCTGGTTCCCTCGTTCGAGGATCCAGAAGATCTGGCGGCAGATGTTGCGCTGGAGGCATCGCTGGGCGTCGCCGCGGCTCTCGCCCTCGTCGACGCGGCGGGCGATGCACGTCTTCGTGGCAGGATCGAGCCGCATCCGGATCAGGGTGAGGGCGTGCATTGCTTGGTTCAACTGGCGGTCGCCACCCCGGTTCAGAGCCAGTGCTTGTTGGTCAGGCCCGACGAGGCCGGGACCGGGGCGATGCCGGCGAAGGAAGCGAAGGCGGCCTCAGAGCGGAACCGACCCGGGCGCGACCAGCTCACCAGGATCTGCGCTGCGTTGATCGGGCCGACGCCGAGCAACTCTAATGTTTCGGGGACCTGTTGGCGGACGAGCTGGAGGAGCTCGTTCTCCAGCTCGCGGGCCTCGGTGCTCGCGGCGGAGGGGGCGGGAGAGCGGGGTGCTGCGGGCGACCAGGCGCATCCGGCCGCTTGGATCGTAGCGGGCCAGCAGCACGGTGTGCGGCAGGTGATCGGGCCGGTGACCGCGCCACCCGCGCCCCGTCCTGGCCAGACAGCCCTCGATGCCGACCGCTGCCCACTCCGGGGACAGCCACTCCTGTGCCTGTTCGGGGTCGGTGGTGGCAGGACACAGCGTCCACGGCGCCGCGAGCTGCTGGCGGGCGAACAGGTCTTCCAGCAGCTCGCGCCGCCGACGGTAGGGCAACTGCATCGTCACCTCCTCGCCGAGCTGGAGGAGATCGAAGGCCACGAAGTGCGCCGGCGTCTGCGCGGCCGACTCTGCGGCCCGCCGTCCGCTCCGGCGGGGCGCGGGCGGCGAGCAGCTCGAAGTCGAGCCGGCCCGCCTCCCCGGCGACCACCAGCTCGCCGTCGAGCACACACGTCCCCACCCCGGCCAGCTCTCCGGCCGCGTGGGCGATTTCGGGAAAGGCGCTGCTCAGGTCGGAGCCGCGCCGGGCCTGGAGGTAGATGCGGCCGGGCACGGCGAAGCACACGGCGCGGAAGCCGTCCCACTTCGCCTCGTAGGACAGACCAGGTCGGCGGGGCAGGTGCTCGACCGGGCGGGCGAGCATCGGCTCGACCGGAGGAGTGCGCACCACCAACGGCAACACACCTAGTAGTGCTTCGTTACCTTGGGTGATCTTCCCTGTTTGTGGGCGCGCGTGGGGCATGAGGTTTGGGGAAGTCGAGCGGCTCCGCGGTGAGTTGGCCCAGTTTGTCGCCGATGTGTTCGGTTCGCTGCCCCGGAGAGGTCAGCGTCGTTGGGGCGAGTGCTATCTGCGGGGCTTGATGCTGGGAGGGCGGCGTCAGTCGGTCCAGCCGATGGCTGAGCGTCTGCCCGATGGTG
>NZ_BAAARJ010000031.1:0-62309 GCF_039532135.1 Streptomyces axinellae | reverse complement strand
AACGTGCCCGGCGTGGATGGGGCGCGGACGCCGCCGAACAGGGCCGGCATCGCGCCGTGCCGCAGAACGGCCAGGTCGTCGATGCTGTCCGCGCCCGCGACCATGCCACCCACGATGCTGGTGACCTCGGCATCAGCCGCCGCACCCGCGCTGTTCCTCGCCCCGGTCAGCTTCACGTTCTCGACGACCAGTCGTGGCAGACCACACCGCCCGGCCAGCCGCATCACCGGGACCAGCCCGGCCTGCGCGATCAGATTCGGGTCATCGAAGGCAGCGGAGACCGCCGCTGGCGTGTGGGAAGATTGCATCTCGGAAGTGCCTTGCCGATCGTGCGTGCTGGAAGCCTGAAGAACTCCCATCATCGCAGGTCACAAGGCACTTCCTCATTTCCATGAAAGTTATCCACACGTATCACGTCGGTGGATCAAGGCTAAGCCTGGGACCATTCGGCCGGGTGGAGTCGGGGACGCGGCGAGCATTGATGTGCTCGATCCGGTTGGCTGCGTCGAACTTGAAGTGCGGCGGTAGTTGGGGGCGACCAGGTGACATCGATTGTTCGCCGACTACAGAAATCCCCGCCTTGCCGCAACGGCGCTGGATCGGCGAGCGCGAATTCACGCGCCTGTCGGGCGCAGTGGCGCAGGCCACATAAGTGACGTCTCGCCATCTGAGAAGAAGGTGCGTCAGGCGGCGCGAGCGGCGCACTGCGTGCCTCATTAGCAGGGCGCCCTCCGCGAGTTAGGGCACACGGAGGGCACGGAAGCCGAAGAATGGCCCGGGAACGAACAAGACCCAGGTCGCTGACCTGGGTCTTGACTGCGGAGCGGGCGACGGGAATCGAACCCGCGCTCTGAGCTTGGGAAGCTCATGTTCTACCATTAAACTACGCCCGCGAGGAGCTCACATGAAGGTGGCTCGTCGCGGATACTCTACCCCATGGCCGACCCCAGCCGCAGACGGCTGGGGTCTCTTCGCTGTTCGGGGGCCGGGTGACGGGTCGGGCAAGGGGTCATTGTGGGTCGGGGGGCGGGAGTTGGGGGCGTACGGTGGGGTGGCGGAGTGCCGGTCGTCCGGGCGTCGGAGTCATCCCCTAACGTGGCATTTGTCGTCCACGCAGCCACGCGACAGGGGAGAGGCAAGCGATGGAATCCACCGTCGTCCAGTGTGCCGAAGGGCACGTTTTCAGCACCTCGAAGTTCCCGATGCAGAATCTCGGGGCCTCCCGGATCGGGCCTGGACGGCTGCTGCGCTGTCCCCGTTGCGGGCGCCTGCGGCAGGCGGTCCCTGTCGCCCGGCGGCAGAGCTGACAACGGGCCTGGCAACAGACCTGGCAACGATCCGGCGGCAGAGCTGACAACGCAGCCGGCAGCAGACTGACGGCGGGGCCGGTCCGATTGGGTCGGTCCCGCTTCGTGCGCGTAGTCTCGGCCCGTGCTTCTCTCAGACAAGGACATCCGGGCCGAGATCGACACAGGCCGGGTGCGGGTCGAACCGTACGATCCGGCGATGGTGCAGCCGTCCAGTATCGACGTCCGCCTGGACCGCTACTTCCGGGTGTTCGAGAACCACCGCTATCCGCACATCGACCCCGCCGCCGAGCAGGCCGATCTGACGCGGCTGATCGAGGCGGAGGGTGACGAGCCGTTCATCCTGCACCCCGGGGAGTTCGTGCTGGCCTCGACGTACGAGGTGATCACGCTGCCGGAGGATGTGGCCTCGCGGCTGGAGGGCAAGAGTTCGCTGGGGCGGCTGGGGCTGCTGACGCATTCGACGGCCGGGTTCATCGACCCGGGCTTTTCCGGCCATGTGACGCTGGAACTGTCCAACGTCGCGACGCTCCCCATGAAGCTGTGGCCGGGGATGAAGATCGGGCAGCTGTGCATGTTCCGGCTGACTTCGCCGTCCGAGTTCCCGTACGGGTCGGAGCGCTACGGCTCCCGCTACCAGGGGCAGCGCGGGCCGACCCCGTCGCGGTCCTACCTCAACTTCCACCGCACCCATGTGTGACCGGGTATCTGTGCGGGGGCGTGCATCTGTGTGGGAGCGTACGACCGTGTGGGACCGTTCCTCGGCCACGTACAGCCGCGCCTCGGCCACATATGGCCGCGCCTCGGCCACATATAGCCGTTCCGCGATCGCGGCTGACCGCGGCGCATCCATAGATGACCGCATCCGGGTACGAGAGGCCGAGGGCAGCACCACGTGAGTGACGAGCGCGAGAATCTGACGTACACCCTGTTCGGGCAGGCCATCCGCGAGTTGGCGCAGTCCGTGGCCGAGGACGGGTACGAGCCGGACATCATCTTGTCGATCGCGCGCGGCGGACTCTTCGTCGCGGGTGGCCTCGGCTACGCCCTTGATGTCAAGAATCTGCATGTCATGAATGTCGAGTTTTATACCGGCGTAGGCGAAACGCTCGATATGCCGGTCATGCTGCCGCCGGTGCCCAACCTGGTCGATCTGAGCCGCAAGAGGGTGCTCATCGCCGACGATGTCGCCGACACCGGCAAGACCCTCAAGCTCGTACAGGACTTCTGCGCCGAGCACGTCGCCGAGACGCGCAGCGCGGTCATTTATGAAAAGTCGCACTCTTTGGTCAAGTGTGACTACGTCTGGAAGCGCACGGATCAGTGGATCAACTTCCCGTGGTCCGTCGAGCCGCCTGTCGTGCGGCGTGCGGGCCAGGTCCTCGACGCCTGACCGGTCCCGGTCCCGGTCCCGGTCCCCGGTCCCGGTCCCGGTCCCCGGCCCCGATCCTCGGTCCCGGTCCCGATCGCTGATTCCCGGCCCCCGGATCACCGAACCCCGCTCCCGCTCCCGCCCCCGGTGCCGGGCGCCCTCCGCACGGCCGGAAGTCGCCCTGGTGGTGGCTGCGGAGGGTAAAGAGGGGTGCACGGGTGGTTCCCCTTTCGGGTACTTGCGGGTAAGTACCGCTGGTGACAAACAGTTGCCAGCGGTAGGGAGACCAGCTCATGGCTCGTGCGAGACCCGTGACAGCGGTAGTGGCGGCGCTGGTGATGGCCCTGGGGGGAGCGGGCGCGGCGGCTGCGGCGGCCCCGCCGTCGTCCCCGAAGGCCGAGGCCGAGGCCGGGACGGGGGCCGAGGTCGGGGCGGCGCGCAGCGTGCGGGCCGGTACGCCGCTGTCGCCGGAGCTGGAGAAGATCAGGGCCGAGGAGGCGCGGAAGCTCTACGGCGACCCGGGCGAGCGGCCCATGGGCGAGCGCAAGAGCAGCCTGATCTCGCTGGGGGACAGCGAGATCTCCGGGGAGGGTGTCGGCACGTACGAGCCGGGCACGAACGGGCCCGACAACTGGTGTCACCGGTCGCCCGACTCCGCCGTGCACCGTACGGGCATCCAGGCGGACGTGACGTACAACGTCGCCTGCTCCGGGGCGAGTTCGGAGAACATCCGCATCGGCGGCACCAAGCAGTACGCCGATGAGCTGGTGCAGAGCGACAGCCTCGCCATCAAGGCGCGCAACACCCGGCTGAAGCAGATCATGCTGGTCGTCGGGGCAAACGACGACCTCCAGTTCGGGCCCGTCATGACGGACTGCGTCGTCCGCTACCTCACGCTTCAGGGCGCCTGCGAGCCGAAGTACGACCCCGGCTGGCAGGCCAGGATCGACGGGCTCGTTCCCAAGGTCGAACAGACCGTGACCGACTTGAAGTCCGTGATGCGCGACGCGGGTTACGCCGACGGCGACTACCAACTCGTCGTCATGGGCTACCCCAGCCCCATCGGTCCTGATGTCACGGACAACCCCAAGTTCCCCGGCAAGCTCATCGGCGGCTGCGTCGGCTACACCAGCGACGCCGCCTGGGGCCGCAACACCGCCGTGCCCGCCTTCGAGAAGGGCGTGCGCAAGGCCGCCGAGCGCACCGGAGCCAGCTATCTGGACGCCTCCCGGCTCTTCCATGGCCACGAGGTCTGCATGGAGAACACCTGGGCGCGCGGCCTCTACGTCGATGTCCTCAACCCCTTCCCGCCGGATGCCAACTCCGTGCGGCAGTCCTTCCACCCGAACGAGCGAGGGCACGGCGCCTTCGCCTCCTGCTTCACCGCGATGTACAAGGCCGGGCAGCAGGGTGTACGCGAAGCCTCCTGCGCCGACCCGGACGGCAAGGGCACGCCGAAGCTGTACCAGCAGGCGTGGGACGACGTCTTCAAGCCGTTGCGGAGCGCGGCGACGGGCAGCTGCCTGGACGCCGACGGCGGGCACAGCGCCGTGGGCACCAAGGTGCGCGGCTGGTTCTGCGGCGCCTCCCAGCGCAACCAGCAGTGGTGGTACGACTCGGCGGGCCGAGCGCTGTACGCCGGGCAGACCCACGACCGCTGCGTGGAGAGCGCGGGGGGCGTGAAGGAGGGCGCGACGCTGGTACTGGGCAACTGCTCGGGGGCCGCCGCGCAGCAGTTCGTACGGGACGGCGCCACGCTGAAGGCGGCCTCGGCGAACCTGTGTGTGACCCTCACGGGTGCCGAGGCCCAGGGCCGCCTCGCGACGTGTGACGGGTCGGCGGCGCAGCGCTTCAGCTGAGCCTCTCGCGAGAGGCCATCCCCTGACACGGCCAAGTGACCGTCCCCTGACGCGACAGAGCCGGTCCGCTTCCGGCTGAACCCGGAAACGGACCGGCTCTGTCGTTCAAGGCAGGGGCAGCCGAGGCGGGGGAGACGCGCGGGAGCGCCCCGCTCAGCGGGAGGTTCCGGTCAAAGCGTGCCGAGCTTGATCAGGAACAGCAGGGCCAGCAGCTGGATCGCGGACGCGCCCAGCGCGCGGGGCCACGGCAGGTCGTGGGAGCGGCTGACCATCGAGGTGAACAGCACCCCGGCCGCGATCCACGTGGCCCACCCGAGGACCTGCACCAGGCCGGCGTTGCCGCCCAGGAAGAGCGCGAACAGCAGCCTCGGAGCGTCCGTCAGCGACATGATCAGCATGGCCAGCCCCACCGTGGGCTGCCACGAGCCGTTGCCGCCGAACTGCCGGGCCAGGGTGTGGGTGACCGCGCCCATGATGAGGCCGGCGATCACCACCGCGACACCCGTGATGAGCACGAACGGGATGGCCTGCCCGATCGTCGTGTTGAGCACGTCCTCGCGGGCCTTGTCGAGACCGAAGACGGCGAGCAGGCCGTAGAGGAAGGTGACGATCAGCGCGGGACCCCACACCGCGTAGTCCCGCATCTGCCAGAACGTGGCGTTGGGGCGCAGGACGAGCCCGCTCAGCAGGTCCTTCCAGTGCAGCCTCGGGCCGGAGGGCGGCGCCGGGGCGCTGCCCGCCTGGTAGGCGGCGGCGTCGCCGTACGGGTCGGGGCCGGGCGGGCCGCCTTGCGCGTACGGGTCGGAGACGCTGAACGACTGGGTGTGGCCCGCGCTGTTGGCGTACGGGTCGGGGCCGCCGTGGCCGGGCCCGTGCGGGGCGCCGTACTGCGGGGAGTGCGGGTCCCCGAAATACTCGGGCTCATCGGGCCCGCCGCCGTGCGGCCCGCCACCGCGCGGCCCGTACGGTCCCGGGCCCGGGCCGCGACCCGGTCCTGGGGCACCCCCGGGTGCCCGGCCGCCCTGCCAGGGGCCCGGGTTCGGGCCCTGCGGGGGGTACGGGGATCCCTGCGGGTGCTGAGGGAACTGCCCATGCTGCTGCGCGCCCCGGGAGTCCCGGCCGCGTCCGCTCCTGAAACCAGCCACGCAATCGAACGTACCGTGTCGCGCGGACCTCGGTGCCACGGGTGAGTGAGAAGAGGGACATCGCTGCTTACCTGTGACATCCCCTAGGGGGACCCGGTGGGGCCTGCCCCCGCACGGGGGTGGTGCCAGCACCACCCCGAGGCGGCATCACCTGAGAGGGCTCCGCGCTCGTCCGCTCCGTCCGTGTGCCGTCCGTGTGCCGTCCGCGTGCCGTCCGTGTGTCGCGCCGCTCCGCCGGGGTGCCGGACCGCTCCTTCCGGGTGCCGCGCCGCTCAGCCCCGGGGGAGGCGGACGGCGAAGGTGACCACGGAGCCCTGGCCTCCGGTGTCGTCCACCGTCAGCCGGTCGGTGACCAGCTTGGCCAGCCACAGGCCGCGACCGGTGGGGGCGCCGTCCAGGCCGGGGAGCAGTTCGGGGATGACGTCCTCGGAGAATCCGGGGCCCGAGTCGGCGACCTGGCACTCCAGCTCGTTGCCGATGTGCCGCAGCAGGAGCCGCCCGCCGCCGCCCGCGTGCTCGATGGCGTTGGTGGCCACGGCGTCGGCCGCGACCACGAATTCACCCCTTCGTGGCTCGCACAGACCCGCCCAGGCCGCGCAGGATTCCACCTCGATCCGCAGCCTGGGCAGGTCTCTGAGGGTGAAACGGAGGCGGCAGAGCAGCTCGGGGGTCAGCATCCGGCGCCCTCCTCGACGGTGAGGGTCGGTGGACGGAGGGGATCCGTACCGGCGCGGTGCGGGGGGTGGGGGGCGACGGAGCAGGGGCCGCCGACGAGGGCCGCTCCGGGCGGGCGGGACCTCGCTCCGGACGGTGGCCGGCCGTGGCCGGCCGGTCCTTCCGGGGCCGTTCGACCGGGGGCCTCACGGTCCGACACCTGCTGCTCCTCCTCGCGTGCCTGGCTGCTGGGGCGCGCCACGCGGACTGGCTCCGCGGCTTGTTCCCGCGCTGTGGTTCAGGAGGCTAGGGCGGGCGCACCGCTATGGGTATACCGCGACGGTGGTTTGGCTCGTGTGGTGCATTAAGTGATCGCATTTGACCATGACTTGCTGACAAACACGCAATGGCCGGTCCCGTGAATACGGGACCGGCCATTGCGCGGTTCATGGCAGTGGGTTCATGCCGTAAAAAATCTACGACGCAATGACTGCCGGGATGCGGACGCCAATACCACCATCGCTGCCGATACCGCCGTGAAGGACGGCGACGTCACCGCGTACGCCCCCGGCATCGCCGCGTACGTGCGCGGTGTCACCGCGTACGCCCCCGCGGCACCGTGGCATCCGCGGCGCTACTGCGCGGGCTCCGGCTCGGGCTCCTTCTCCTCCTCGCCGTCGTCCGCCGGGTCGGCCGGCGTCCTGACGGAGTCGAGCAGCAGCTGAGCGACGTCCACGACCTGGAGGTTTTCCTTGGCCGCCCCCTCGTTCTTCTTGCCGTTGACGGAGTCCGTCAGCATGACGAGGCAGAAGGGGCAGGCCGTGGAGACGATGTCCGGGTCGAGGGAGAGGGCCTCGTCCACACGTTCGTTGTTGACGCGCTTGCCGATGCGCTCTTCCATCCACATGCGGGCCCCGCCGGCGCCGCAGCAGAAGCCGCGTTCCTTGTGCCGGTGCATCTCCTCGTTGCGCAGTCCGGGCACGCGGCCGATGATCTCGCGCGGCGGCGTGTAGACCTTGTTGTGCCGGCCCAGGTAGCACGGGTCGTGGTAGGTGATCAGGCCCTCGACCGGGGTGACCGGCACCAGCTTGCCCTCGTCGATCAGGTGCTGGAGCAGCTGGGTGTGGTGGATGACCTCGTACTCGCCGCCCAGCTGCGGGTATTCGTTGGCGATCGTGTTGAAGCAGTGCGGGCAGGTGGAGACGATCTTCTTCGACGCCTTGGGCTTCCTGGTGCTCGCGTCCACCGTGCCGTCCTCGCCGAGGGACTCGCCGAACGCCGCGTTCAGCGTGGCCACGTTCTCCTCGCCCAGCTGCTGGAAGAGGAATTCGTTGCCCAGGCGGCGGGCGGAATCGCCGGTGCACTTCTCGTCGCCGCCCATGATCGCGAAGTTGACGCCGGCGATGTGCAGCAGCTCCGCGAATGCCTTGGTCGTCTTCTTCGCGCGGTCCTCCAGGGCTCCGGCGCAGCCGACCCAGTACAGGTATTCGACCTCGGTCAGGTCCTCGACGGTCTTTCCGACGACGGGGACCTCGATGCCGGTTTCCTGCTGGAGTTCCTTCGTCCACTCAAGGCGCTGCTTTTTGGCCAGGCCCCAGGGGTTGCCCTTCTTCTCCAGGTTCTTGAGCATCGTCCCGGCCTCGGAGGGGAACGCGCTCTCGATCATCACCTGGTAGCGGCGCATGTCGACGATGTGGTCGATGTGCTCGATGTCCACCGGGCACTGCTCCACGCAGGCGCCGCAGGTGGTGCACGACCACAGCACGTCCGGGTCGATGACCCCGCCCTCCGCGGCGGTGCCGACCAGCGGGCGCTCGGCCTCGTCCAGCGCGGACTGCGGCACGTCCTTGAGCTGCTCGGCGGTGGCCTTCTCCGTGCCCTCCATGCTCTTGCCGCCGCCCGCCAGCAGGTACGGGGCCTTGGCGTGGGCGTGGTCGCGCAGCGACATGATCAGCAGCTTCGGGGAGAGCGGCTTGCCGGTGTTCCAGGCCGGGCACTGCGACTGGCAGCGCCCGCACTCGGTGCAGGTGGAGAAGTCGAGGAGGCCCTTCCAAGAGAAGTCCTCGACCTGGGAGGCGCCGAAGCGGACCTCTTCGGCGCCGTCCTCCTCGGAGTCGTCGAGCGCGGTCTCGAAGTCGATGACCTTGCCGCCGGACATCATCGGCTGGAGTTCGCCCAGCGCGGTGCCGCCCTCGGCCTCGCGCTTGAACCAGATGTTGAAGAAGGCCAGGAAGCGGTGCCAGGCCACGCCCATGTTGGTGTTCACGCCGACGGTGATCATCCAGATCATGGTGGTGCCGAGCTTCACCAGCGCCGCGAGGTAGACCAGCGTCTGGAGCGTGCTGACGCTCAGCCCGTGGAAGGCCGCGACCAGCGGGTACGAGACGAAGAACGACGCGTCGTAGCCGTCCACGTGGTGCAGCGCGCCCTCCAGGCCGCGCAGCGTGAGGATGGCCAGGCCGATGACGAAGATGACGTACTCGACGAAGTAGCCCTGCCACGCCTTGGAGCCGGTGAAGCGGGACTTGCGGCCGGCCCGGGAGGGCAGGCTCAGCAGCCGGATCACCATGAGGACGGCGATGCCCACCGTGGTCGCGAGGCCGATGAACTCGATGTACATCTCGTAGGGCAGCCAGTCGCCGATGACCGGCAGCACCCAGTCGGCCTTGAAGAGCTGGCCGTAGGCGTTGATGATCGTCGGCGGCAGCGTGAGGAAGCCGATCGCCACGAACCAGTGGGCGACGCCGACCACGCCCCACCTGTTCATCCTCGTGTGCCCGAGGAACTCCCTGACCAAGGTGGCCGTGCGCTGCTTCGGACTGTCCTTGCGCGTGCCCGCGGGGAGCGGCTGGCCGAGCTTCACGAAGCGGTAGATCTGCGCGATGGCGCGGGCGAAAAGCGCAATGCCGACCGCTGTGAGTACCAGCGTGACGACGATCGCGGCGAGTTGCATAACGGCTCCTCGGAGTGGGGGTACCACCCGGCCGGAGGCTGGGGAGGTCGTGTACTAAGCAGTAACTTATCCAGTTCGTACGAGACTACCCACTAGCCGTGAAGCCCCGCACCCGCCCCTGCCGGTGATGTGCGTCGCCCCTGGGTGCGGTGGCACCCGGCCCCGGCGGTGCCCTGCGCAGGGGGCGAGCAGCGAGGTTGAGTCGAGTCAGCTCATGCTTTTTGACGTGGGGGCGATGGTGAGGCACTCTTGAGTCAGCCTCACTCAAGAGACATAGCTGGAGGAAACCGAAATGGCTCGTGCGGTCGGCATCGACCTGGGTACGACGAACTCCGTCGTCAGTGTTCTCGAAGGCGGTGAGCCCACCGTCATCACCAACGCCGAGGGCGCCAGGACCACGCCGTCCGTCGTGGCCTTCGCGAAGAACGGCGAAGTGCTCGTCGGCGAGGTGGCCAAGCGCCAGGCGGTCACCAACGTGGACAGGACGATCCGGTCGGTCAAGCGCCACATGGGCACCGACTGGAAAGTGAACCTGGACGGCAAGGACTTCAACCCGCAGCAGATGAGCGCCTTCATCCTGCAGAAGCTGAAGCGGGACGCGGAGTCGTACCTGGGCGAGAAGGTCACCGACGCCGTCGTGACCGTCCCGGCGTACTTCAACGACGCCGAGCGCCAGGCCACCAAGGAGGCCGGTGAGATCGCGGGCCTCAACGTGCTGCGCATCGTCAACGAGCCGACCGCCGCCGCGCTGGCCTACGGCTTGGAGAAGGAGGACCAGACGATCCTGGTCTTCGACCTCGGCGGCGGCACCTTCGACGTCTCGCTGCTGGAGATCGGCGACGGCGTCGTCGAGGTGAAGGCGACCAACGGTGACAACCACCTCGGTGGTGACGACTGGGACCAGCGGGTCGTGGACTACCTGGTCAAGCAGTTCCAGTCCGGTCACGGCGTGGATCTGTCCAAGGACAAGATGGCCCTCCAGCGCCTCCGCGAGGCCGCCGAGAAGGCGAAGATCGAGCTGTCCTCGTCCACCGAGACGACGATCAACCTGCCCTACATCACGGCCTCCGCCGAGGGCCCGCTGCACCTGGACGAGAAGCTGACGCGCGCTCAGTTCCAGCAGCTGACCCAGGACCTGCTGGAGCGCACCAAGACGCCGTTCCACAACGTCATGAAGGACGCGGGCATCCAGCTCTCCGAGATCGACCACGTCGTTCTCGTCGGCGGCTCGACCCGTATGCCCGCCGTCGCCGAGCTGGTCAAGGAGCTGACCGGCGGCAAGGACGCCAACAAGGGTGTGAACCCGGACGAGGTCGTGGCCATCGGTGCCAGCCTCCAGGCCGGTGTCCTCAAGGGCGAGGTCAAGGACGTCCTGCTCCTCGACGTCACCCCGCTGTCCCTCGGCATCGAGACCAAGGGCGGCATCATGACGAAGCTGATCGAGCGCAACACCACGATCCCGACCAAGCGTTCGGAGACCTTCACCACGGCGGAGGACAACCAGCCGTCGGTGCAGATCCAGGTCTTCCAGGGCGAGCGGGAGATCGCGGCGTACAACAAGAAGCTGGGCATGTTCGAGCTGACGGGCCTGCCGCCCGCGCCGCGCAACGTGCCGCAGATCGAGGTCACCTTCGACATCGACGCGAACGGCATCATGCACGTGTCCGCCAAGGACCTGGGCACGGGCAAGGAGCAGAAGATGCAGGTCACGGGCGGCTCCAGCCTGCCCAAGGACGACATCGAGCGCATGATGCGCGAGGCGGAGCAGTACGCCGACGACGACGCCAAGCGCCGCGAGTCCGCCGAGACCCGCAACCAGGCCGAGCAGCTGGTCTACACCACCGAGAAGTTCCTCAAGGACAACGAGGAGAAGGTCCCGGCCGACACCAAGTCGGAGGTCGAGACCGCCCTTGAGGACCTCAAGGAGAAGCTCAAGGGCGAGGACACCGCTGCCATCCGCGAGTCCTCCGAGAAGGTCGCCGCCACCAGCCAGAAGCTGGGCCAGGCCCTCTACGCCGAGGCGCAGCAGAACCAGGCCGGCGGTGCCGAGGCAGGTGCCGGTGCGGCGGGCGGCGCCAAGGCCGAGGGCGGCGACGAGGACGTCGTGGACGCCGAGATCGTGGACGACGACCAGCAGAAGCCCAAGGACGGTGCGGCGTGACGGAGGAGACACCGGGCTTCCCCAAGGAGCCCGACGTCCCCGCCGACACCGGCCCCGCACCCACCGCCGCCTCCGGTAAGGAGGCGGCGGCCCCGGGGCCGCCGGCCGGGGACGCCCAGCAGACCGAGCAAGCTCAGCCCTCCGAACAGACCCTGGACGCGGCGCGGGACATGCACGAGAGCAACGGCAACGGCAGCGACGGCAAGGTGGCCGGCGGGACGGCACCGGAAGGCGAGGCGGCCGACGGCGAGGTCTCCGCCACCGCCGAGCTGGACCAGACGCGCACCGCGCTCAACGAGCGCACGCAGGACCTCCAGCGGCTCCAGGCGGAGTTCCAGAACTACCGCCGCAGGGTCGAGCGGGACCGCGCCTCCGTCAAGGAGATCGCCGTCGCGAACCTGCTGACGGAGCTGCTGCCGGTGCTGGACGACATCGGCCGTGCGCGTGATCACGGTGAGCTGGTCGGCGGCTTCAAGTCGGTGGCCGAGTCGCTGGAGATGGTCGCGGCCAAGATGGGCCTGATGCAGTTCGGCAAGGAGGGCGAGCCCTTCGACCCGACGGTCCACGAGGCGCTGATGCACTCCTACTCTCCGGATGTCACGGAGACGACGTGCGTGCAGATCCTCCAGCCCGGGTACCGCATCGGCGAGCGGACCATCCGCCCCGCGCGGGTCGGTGTGGCCGAGCCGCAGCCCGGCACCAAGGGCGAGGGCGGCGACGCTGCGGGGTCGGCAGGCTCGGCGGAAGAGGAGAACGGTGGCCCGGACGAGGGCTGACCGCGGACGGGAGGAGGGACGTCGAGGATGAGTACCAAGGACTTCATCGAGAAGGACTATTACAAGGTCCTCGGCGTCCCCAAGGACGCCACCGAAGCCGAGATCAAGAAGGCGTACCGCAAGCTTGCCCGGGAGAACCACCCGGACGCCAACGCGGGCGACCCCAAGGCCGAAGAGCGCTTCAAGGACGCCTCCGAGGCGTACGACGTCCTCGGTGACGCCAAGCGCCGCAAGGAGTACGACGAGGCCCGCACGCTCTTCGGCAACGGCGGCGGCTTCCGGCCCGGCGGACCGGGCGGCGCGGGCGGCCCCGGCGGCGGAACGTTCAACTTCGACCTGGGCGACCTCTTCGGCGGCGGTCAGGGCGGCGGCGGGGGCGGCCCCGGCGGACCCGGCGGCGGCTTCGGCGGCGGGCTCGGCGACGTGTTCGGCGGGCTCTTCAACCGGGGCGGCGGCAGCACCCGCACCCAGCCCAGGCGCGGCCAGGACATCGAGTCCGAGGTGACGCTCAGCTTCACCGAGGCGGTGGACGGGGCCACGGTTCCGCTGCGGATGTCCAGCAGCGCCGCATGCAAGGAGTGCGCGGGCACGGGCGACAAGAACGGCACCCCGAGGGTGTGTCCCACCTGTGTGGGCACCGGGCAGGTCTCCCGTGGCGGGGGCGGCGGCTTCTCGCTGACCGACCCGTGCGTGGACTGCCGGGGCCGGGGCCTGATCGCGCAGGACCCCTGCGAGACCTGCAAGGGATCGGGCCGCGCCACCAGTTCGCGCACCATGCAGGTGCGCATCCCGGCGGGGGTCAGCGACGGCCAGCGCATCCGGCTGCGGGGCAAGGGAGCGCCGGGCGAGCGCGGCGGCCCCAACGGGGACCTGTACGTGGTCGTGCACGTGGACCGGCACCCGGTCTTCGGCCGCAGAGGGGACAACCTCACCGTCACCGTGCCGGTCACCTTCCCGGAGGCGGCCCTCGGCGGCGAGGTGAAGGTCCCCACGCTCGGCGGTCCGCCCGTCACCCTGAAGCTTCCGCCCGGCACCCCCTCGGGGCGCACGATGCGGGCCAGGGGCAAGGGCGCGGTCCGCAAGGACGGGACACACGGCGATCTGCTGGTGACAGTGGAGGTGTCGGTGCCCAAGGATCTGAGTGACAAGGCGAAGGACTCCCTGGAGTCCTATCGGGACGCGACAGCGGGAGAGGACCCGCGCGCTGCGTTGTTCAAGGCAGCGAAGGGAGACTGAGGTGGACGGCCGGGACGGACGCAGGCGAGGGTTCGCGGCACGCGCCGCTTCGTACGAGCTGACCGAGGAGTCCCCGGTCTACGTCATCTCGGTCGCCGCCCAGCTGTCGGGCCTGCACCCGCAGACGCTCCGGCAGTACGACCGTCTCGGCCTGGTCTCCCCGGACCGCACGCCCGGCCGGGGCCGGCGCTACTCCGCGCGCGACATCGAGCTGCTGCGCGAGGTGCAGCGGCTCAGCCAGGACGAGGGCATCAACCTGGCGGGCATCAAGCGGATCATCGAGCTGGAGCAGCAGGTGAGCGCGCTCAAGGCGCGGGTCTCCGAGCTGTCGTCCGCCGTCGAGGGCGCCGCCGTGGCGATGCAGCAGCGCGAGGCGCAGGTGCACGCCTCCTACCGGCGGGATCTGGTGCCCTATGACGACGTGCACCAGTCGGGTGCGCTGGTGGTCTGGCGCCCCAGGCCCCGAGAGTGAGCCCGGGGCCCGGGACGTCAGAAGGTCACTTGGCGAAGCCGTAGTTCAGGAGCTTCTTCGCGTCCGAGGTGCGCTTGGCGACGGAGGAGGAGGTGAGGACGGTGCCGACGACCGTCTTGCCGCCGCGGGTCGCGGCGAAGACCAGGCAGTACTTGGCCTCGGGGCCCGAGCCGGTCTTGACGCCGATGGTGCCCGAGTAGCTGCCCAGCAGGTTGTTCGTGTTGGACCAGGACATGGTCCGGTGGCCGCCGCTCTTGGTGACGGTCGTCTGCTTGGTCGAGCGGGTCTTCACGATCTTGCGGAAGGTGGAGCTCTTCAGAGCGCTGCTGGCGAGCTTGGTCAGGTCCCGCGCGCTGGAGTAGTTCTTGCCGTGGCCGATGCCGTCGAACGAGTCGAAGTGGGTGTTCTTCAGGCCCAGGCTCTTGGCGGTGGTGTTCATCTTGCCGATGAAGGACTTCACGCGCTTGGCGCGGGTGGAGCCGCTGCCGAACTTGTCGGCCAGCGCGTAGGCCGCGTCGCAGCCGGAGGGCAGCATCAGGCCGTACAGGAGCTGGCGGACGGTGACCTTGTCGCCGACGATCAGACGGGCCGAGGAGGCGCCGTTCTTGACGATGTAGTCGCTGTACGCCTTCTGGATCTTGACCTTGCTGTTGAGGTTGAGCTTCGCCTGGGAGAGCACCACCTTGGCCGTCATGATCTTGGTGGTCGAGCCGGTGGAGCGCCGCGTATCGGCGGCCTTGGTGTAGAGGCTCTTGGCGGTGCCGTTGTTCATCACGAAGCCGCTCTTGGCGACGATCGAAGGCTTCTTGGCCGCGAGGGCCTGCGGTCCCGCGGCCACGGCCGGGGAGGTCAGGGCCCCCGCCGTCAGGACGGCTCCGGCGGTGACGATCACCGCTGAGGCCCGACTGATGCCATTGCTGCCGATTTTCACTGTGTTTTCTCCAAATGCCCCTGTGCCGGGGTTCCTTGAGTGTGCCGCACCCTGGTTGAGACTGTCATGGGCGCTCGTTGGATGCGCCCGCAGGGGTGTTTTCGTCAGGCTTTTGCGAACGACCGGCGGACGAATGCGGGTACCCGGGAACGAATCGGGATCGTATGCGGTTGTACGGGGTGCCAGTCAGCTTGAGCCCGACAGGCTCAACTTGCTGCATACTGGAGAAAGCAACTCACCGGAGAAAGCAACTCGCAGGAGGAGGAGCGCGGCACTGTGGACGCGGAGCTGACCAACAGGAGCCGGGACGCGATCAGCGCGGCGAACAGCCGTGCGGTCACCGACGGAAACCCCGACATCACCCCGGCGCATCTGCTCCTCGCCCTGCTCACGGGCGAGGACAACGAGAACATCCAGGACCTGGTGGCGGCGGCCGGCGCCGACCAGGCGGCGCTGCGTGCGGGCGCCGAGCGCCAGCTCGCCGCACTCCCCACCGTCCAGGGCTCGACCGTCAGCAGGCCGCAGGCCGACCGCGAGCTGCTGGCCGCCATCGCCGACGCCTCCCAGCGCGCCCAGGAGCTGGGCGACAGCTTCGTGTCCACCGAGCACCTGCTGATCGGGATCGCGGCCAAGGGCGGCCACGCCGCCGACCTCCTCAAGGAGCAGGGCGCCGACGACAAGAAGCTGACGGCCGCCTTCCAGCAGCAGCGCGGCAGCAAGCGGGTCACCAACGCGGACCCCGAGGGCACCTACAAGGCGCTGGAGAAGTTCGGCACCGACCTGACGGCGGCGGCCCGCGAGGGCAAGCTCGACCCGGTCATCGGGCGCGATCACGAGATCCGCCGCGTCGTGCAGGTCCTCTCCCGCCGCACCAAGAACAACCCGGTGCTCATCGGCGAGCCCGGCGTCGGCAAGACCGCCGTCGTCGAGGGCCTGGCCCAGCGCGTGGTCAAGGGCGATGTGCCCGAGTCGCTGCGCGACAAGCGGATCGTCAGCCTCGACCTGAGCGCGATGGTGGCCGGGGCCAAGTACCGGGGCGAGTTCGAGGAGCGGCTCAAGACCGTGCTCTCCGAGATCAAGGAGAGCGACGGCCAGGTCATCACGTTCATCGACGAGCTGCACACCGTCGTCGGCGCGGGCGCCGGCGGCGACTCGGCCATGGACGCGGGCAACATGCTCAAGCCGATGCTGGCCCGCGGCGAACTGCGCATGGTCGGCGCCACCACGCTGGACGAGTACCGCGAGCGGATCGAGAAGGACCCGGCCCTGGAGCGCCGCTTCCAGCAGGTGCTGGTCGCCGAGCCCACCGTCGAGGACTCCATCGCGATCCTGCGCGGCCTCAAGGGGCGCTACGAGGCCCACCACAAGGTGCAGATCTCCGACGGCGCCCTGGTGGCCGCCGCCGCGCTCTCCGACCGCTACATCACCTCCCGCTTCCTCCCCGACAAGGCCATCGACCTGGTGGACGAGGCCGCCTCCCGGCTCCGCATGGAGATCGACTCCTCCCCCCTGGAGATCGACGAACTCCAGCGCGCCGTGGACCGGCTCAAGATGGAGGAGCTGGCCCTGGACAAGGAGACCGACCCCGCCTCCGTCGAACGGCTGGAGCGGCTGCGCCGCGAGCTGGCCGACAAAGAGGAGGAGCTGCGCGGCCTCACCGCCCGCTGGGAGAAGGAGAAGCAGGGCCTCAACCGCGTCGGTGAGCTGAAGGAGCAGCTCGACGAGCTGCGCGGCCAGGCCGAGCGCGCCCAGCGCGACGGCGACTTCGACACCGCCTCCAAACTGCTCTACGGCGAGATCCCCGGCGTCGAGCGGGAGCTGGAGGCCGCCTCCGAGGAGGAGGAAGAGGCCAAGAAGGAGGCCGAGGCCGCCACCGCGGAGGGCCGGGGAGAGCGCGCCGGCCGCGACAAAATGGTCAAGGACGAGGTCGGCTCCGACGACATCGCCGACGTCGTCGCCTCCTGGACGGGCATCCCCGCCGGCCGCCTGCTGGAGGGCGAGACGCAGAAGCTGCTGCGCATGGAGGACGAGCTGGGCAAGCGGCTGATCGGTCAGAGCGAGGCCGTGCGCGCCGTCTCCGACGCCGTACGCCGCACCCGCGCCGGTATCGCCGACCCCAACCGCCCCACCGGCTCCTTCCTCTTCCTCGGCCCCACCGGCGTCGGCAAGACCGAGCTGGCCAAGGCGCTGGCCGACTTCCTGTTCGACGACGAGCGGGCCATGGTCCGCATCGACATGAGCGAGTACGGCGAGAAGCACTCGGTCGCCCGCCTGGTGGGCGCGCCCCCCGGCTACGTCGGCTACGAGGAAGGCGGCCAGCTCACCGAGGCCGTCCGCCGCCGCCCCTACAGCGTCGTCCTGCTGGACGAGGTCGAAAAGGCGCACCACGATGTCTTCGACGTCCTCCTCCAGGTACTCGACGACGGCCGGCTCACCGACGGCCAGGGCCGCACGGTCGATTTCCGCAACACGATCCTGATCCTGACCTCCAACCTGGGCAGCCAGCACCTGACCGACCCGCTGGAGAAGGAGGACGAGAAGCGCGAGCAGGTCCTCGCCGCGGTGCGGGCGGCCTTCCGCCCGGAATTCCTCAACCGGCTGGACGACCTGGTCATCTTCTCCGCCCTGGCCGGCGACGAGCTGCGGCGGATCGCCCAGCTCCAGATCGACGCGCTCCAGCGCCGCCTCGCCGAGCGCCGCCTCACCCTCGACGTCACCCCGGCGGCCCTCGACTGGCTGGCCGTCGAGGGCAACGACCCGGCGTACGGGGCCCGGCCCCTGCGGCGCCTGGTACAGACCGCCATCGGCGACCAGCTCGCGCGGGAGATCCTCGCCGGAGAGGTCCGCGACGGCGACGTGGTGCGGGTCGATCATGTCGAGGGGTGGGACGGACTGACGGTCGGCCTGGCCGCGGACGCTTCTGTGGGTGGGTAGGGGCCCGGGGCGCGGGGCGCCCCGGGCGGGCCCGCCTCTCGGGTTTGGCCGGCGGGTTTTTCCGGTGGCCCCTTTGCCGGTGCCGGTGCCGGTGCAGGTGCCGGTGCAGGTGTTGGGGAGGGGGTGCCCCTGTTTGTGCTTTGCGGGGTGTGGGTGCGTGGGGGCTGGGCGCGCCGTTCCTCGCGCCCCGAAAGGGTCGGGTTTTACGTTGTCCCTCTTTGAGGTGCTGGGGAGGGGGTGCCCCTGTTTGTGCTTTGCGGGGTGTGGGTGCGTGGGGGTTGAGCGCGCCGTTCCTCGCGCCCCTTCGGGGCGGGGGCGGCGTAGCCGTACGGCCGTGAGACGCACCCGAGGTTGCCAGGGCGGGGGGGCCGTGCGGGAGGATGGCCGGAGCCGTAGATGAAGGGAACACCCACGTGAGCATCGACCCGTCCTCGATCCCGAACTTCGGGGGCCAGCCCGAGGAGCCGGAGGAGTCCGGCCCGTCCGGTCCCATCATCCCGGACCAGGACCTCGTCAAGCAGCTCCTCGACCAGATGGAGCTGAAGTACGTCGTCGACGACGAGGGGGACCTCGCGGCGCCGTGGGAGGAGTTCCGCACCTACTTCATGTTCCGGGGCGAGGAGGAGCAGCAGGTCTTCTCCGTCCGGACGTTCTACGACCGGCCGCACACCATCGAGGAGAAGCCCAGGCTCCTTGAGGCCATCGACGACTGGAACCGCCGCACGCTGTGGCCGAAGGTCTACAGCCACACCCACGACGACGGCAGCGTCCGCCTCATCGGCGAGGCCCAGATGCTGATCGGCACCGGCGTCTCCCTGGAGCACTTCGTCTCCAGCACGGTCAGCTGGGTCCGCGCCTCGATCGAGTTCGACAAGTGGCTCGTGGAGCAGTTCGGCCTGGAGAAGGACGTCGACTCCTCCGAAAACGGCGGCGAGGGCGGCGGCGGGGACGAGGGCGACGGCGGCAGGAACGCCTGACCGAACCGTCCCCCCCCAGCCTCGCCCGCACGCGCTGAGCCGGGCAGCCCCTGAGACCGGGCTGCCCGGCTTCGCGCGTCGGACCGGGCCCGGCCCGCAGTCCCCGGTCCGCAGGTCGCAGCCCGCAGCCCGCGGTGAGGACTGATCGCGGGGCATTCGCCTGCGCGCCATCGCCACCGGGTTCCGCGCCCGTTACGTGAACACGTCCTCGCGGGCGTACCCGCGAGCCCCGTAACGCGCTTGCGGCGAGCCGTGGTTGACCGCTCCCGCGCCCGAATTACCGTACGCGCGCTCGATTCACCACTCGTATGAGGGCGTCTGCCCCGTACTGGGCGCGGGAAGGATATCTCCGCACCAATGAACTGAACGGCCCGCAATCCTCCGCCGCATATGTAGGGGATGACTTTGCCGACCGCCGCCTCCGCCCTTCTTGCCAGCGACGCAATTCAGCTCGTCCGCGGAAGATCTCAGCGCTCGTCCACGATGACCGGCGGCGACGCGGGTGAGTGGCGAGGGCTTTCAGCATCCCCCCGCCGCCGGGCGCCGCGCGCGGCAACGGACCGCCGATGAACCGGCGCCGGGCGACCCCGTCGGCCGCCTCGGACGGTTCGGCCTGGCCGGCCTCCTCAGCCGCACCGGACTCGGCGAACTCGCCAGGGCAGTCAGCCCCGTTGGCGTGGCTGCCCTCATTGACCGGACTGCGGTTCCTCGCCGCGTCCGGGGTGTTCGTCTTCCACATCACGTTCCTGGACGCCCTGCGGAACGGCGACCGGCCGCACCCGGTCTGGTTTCTGCTGGGATCGGCCGGGGTCTCGCTCTTCTTCGTCCTCAGCGGATTCGTGCTGACCCACTCCGCCCGGGAGACGGACACGGCCCGCGGATTCTGGCGTCGGCGGGCCGTCAAGATCTATCCGAACCACCTGGTCGTCCTGGCGCTCCTCATGCTGCTCGTCCGGGGGGCCGGAATGCCGCGCCCGCTCGGCGGGCCCGCTCCCGTCTCCGGGCTGAGCGACTGGGCCAACGCCACGCTGGCGCACTCCTTCGCGCCGCTGTCGAAGCTCGCCCAGGGGGGTAACGGGGTCGCCTGGTCGCTCACCTGCGAGCTGCTGTTCTATCTGCTCTTCCCGCTGTTTCTGCCGCTGGTCCTGAAGATCCGTCCGGACCGGCTCCCCCTCGCCGCCGTCGTCGCCGTCGCGGGGGTCTGGGCCATCCCGACGATCTCGCTGGGGCTGGGCGGTACGCCGCTCCACGCGGGATATCTGCCCGGGGACATCACCGATGTGCAACTGGCGTTCGTCTACTCCTTCCCGCCGAGCCGGCTCCCGGAGTTCGTCCTGGGGATGATCCTCGCCCGGATGCACACGGGTGGGCATGTGCACACGGCCGGGCGCGTGCATCCGGCCGGGCCCGCCGTCCGGATCGGAGTCCTCCCGTCCGGCGGCCTGCTGTGCGCGGCCCTCCTCCTCGGTATCGCGCTGCTCCCCGCCCCGTTCCTGCCCGCCGCCGTCACGGTGATCCCCGTCGGCCTCCTGGTCCGGGCGACGGCGGCGCTGGACGCGCGCGGGGGGAGGTCCTTGCTGCGGACGCGGGGCATGGTCTTCCTCGGGGACCTCTCCTACGCCTTCTACCTGGTGCATCTCATCGTGATCGCGGCCCTCCTCCACTACTGGGGCCGCACCTGGCCGGTGGCCGGACTCGTCTGCGCCTCGCTCGCCGTGGCCCTGACCGCGTCCTGGATGCTGTACGCGCTGGTCGAGCGCCCCTGCATGCGGCGCTTCGCCACCGGGCGTTCGCCGCGCGCCGCGGTGCGTTCGCTGCGCGCCGCCGCTCCGGCCGCCGCTCCGGCCGCCGCCTCGTCCGAGCCTGTGGTCCTGCCCGACCCTGTGGTCCTGCCCGAGCAGAACGGCCAGGCGACCAAGCGCCCCACGGCGGGCCAAGCGGACGGCTGAGGGCCGGGGCCTGCGAACGGCCCCGGCTGCGCCGCCGCTCCGGCAGCCGGTTCTCTCCGCGTGCGTCGGGCCGCGCCCAACGCCCGTCAGGGCGCCAAACGCTTGAGGCGTGTCACTGCCTCTTCCAACACACCCTTCCGCTTGCAGAAGGCGAAGCGGACGTAGGGGGCGCCGGCCTCGGCGTGGTCGTAGAAGACCTGGGTGGGGACGGCGACGACGCCCGCGCGGCGCGGCAGGTCCAGGCAGAAGGCGGTGCCGTCGGTGGCGCCCAGGGGGCGGATGTCGGTGGTGATGAAGTAGGTGCCGGCCGGGCGGAAGACTCCGAAGCCCGCCGCTCGCAGGCCCCGTGCCAGGAGGTCCCGCTTGGCGCGCAGGTCCTCGCGCAGCGCGGTGTAGTAGTCGTCGGGCAGCGCCAGGGCCTCCGCCACGGCGTACTGGAACGGCCCGGCGGACACGTACGTCAGGTACTGCTTGGCGGAGCGGACCGCGCTCACCAGGGCGGGGGTGCCGGTGACCCAGCCGACCTTCCAGCCGGTGAAGGAGAAGGTCTTGCCCGAGGAGCTGATGGTGACGGTGCGCTCGCGCATGCCCGGGAACGAGGCGAGGGGGTGGTGCGTGCCTTCGAAGACCAGGTGTTCGTAGACCTCGTCGGTGACGGCCAGGAGGTCGTGCTCGACGCACATCTCGGCGACGGCGGCCAGTTCGGCGCGGCTCAGTACGGTGCCGGTGGGGTTGTGGGGGGTGTTGAGGAGGATGAGGCGGGTGCGGTCGGTGATCGCGTCGCGCAGTTCGTCGAGGTCGAGGCGGTAGGTGCCGTCGGTCGCGTACTCGTCGGCCCTGTCGGCCCTGTCGGCCCTGTCGGCCCTGTCGGCCCTGTCGGCCCTGTCGGCCCTGTCGGCCCTGTCGGCCCTGTCGGCCCTGTCGGCCCCGCTCGCGTCGGCCCCGCCCTCCTCGCTCTCGTCCTTGTCGGTCGCGTGCTCGTCGGCCGCGCCGTGCGGTGCCTCCCCGGCTGCGGGGTGCAGCATGACGGGGACGCGGGTGCCGCCGGCCATGGCGATGGAGGCGGCGTAGGAGTCGTAGTACGGCTCCAGCGCGATCACCTCGTCGCCCGGTTCGACCAGCGCGAGGAGGGAGGCGGCGATGGCCTCCGTCGCGCCGGCGGTGACGAGTACCTCGGTGTCCGGGTCGGGGCTCAGCCCGTAGAAGCGCTGTTGGTGCGCGGCGATGGCGGCGCGCAGTTCGGGGACGCCGGGGCCCGGCGGGTACTGGTTGCCGCGCCCGTCCCGCAGGGCGCGTACGGCGGCTTCGCGTACCTGTTCGGGGCCGTCCGTGTCGGGGAAGCCCTGCCCGAGGTTGAGGGCACCGGTCTCCACGGCCAGCGCGGACATCTCGGCGAAGATGGTGGTGCCGAACTCGGCGAGGCGGCGGTTGAGCAGCGGGCGCCCGGACCCGGACTCCGTCCGGGCGGCACCCCCGGCTCCCCGCGCGCCCGGGGCAGCAGCGTGGCCAGCAGTCATGGCCGTCATCCTCCGGCAAGCTCTTGTCTTCCTCAACTCGGCTTTGCCGCACCCGATGCCGGGCAGGAGCCGCCTGCGTGCGCGGGCGAGCCGGCGCACGGCGGACAGTACGTGCGTACTTCAAAGGGGGATAGGTATATGGCAGTTGCCCTGGTCATAGTGGGGGTGGCCGTGATCTTCGGGGTCGTGGTCATCGCGAGCAAGGTCAGTGCGGGGTCCGGCGGCAGCTTGGGCACGGGCGGCGGTCCGGGCTCGGGCGGCGGCTCCGGCCCCTCGTGGTGGGCCGGCGGTGACTCGTCCGGCGGCGGGCACCACGGCGGGCACGGGGGTCATCACGGATGTGGCGGCGGCTCGTCGTGCGGCGGCGGGTCCTCGTGCGGCGGCGGTGGCGGCGGGGGCTGTGGCGGCGGTGGTGGCGGGGGCGGCTGAGCCCCCGGGGCCACCCGCCCCGCTCGGCCACCCGCCCCGCTCGGCCTGGCGCCCGCTCGGCCTGGCGCCCGCTCGGCCTGGCGCCCGCTCGGCCCGACGTCCGCCCGGCCCTTTCCACCCGGGCCGCCGCGGGCCGCCGCGGGCCGGTGACGGCGAACACGCGGTCCCGGACGTCGCGACGACTCGGTTTCGGGATCCTCCGACTCCGCTTCAGGATCCTCCGACTCCGCTTCAGAGACCTCCGACTCCGGCCCCCGAAGGGGCAGTTGGCGGCATATCGGACAGCCGGGCCGCCCCTTCTTCTTCGCGGGTAGGGGAACACCTGACCTCTTCTATACCTATGGGATGGAAATCCGGAGATGTTGGGTAAAAGCGCTGGGGACGCGGAGCATTCCGTGATTCGGTGAATCGTGATCTGCCGTCCCCGAGCGCCTCCGGAGCCTCGGGACATCGAGGGGTGGGCCGGCCCACCCTCCACTGCGTGCTTGCGGAGCCGTCCCATGCTCACCACCCTGAAGACCGCTTACACCGATACCCGCGCGGGTGACCTCGCGTGGGCCCTGGGCCGCGAGCCCCTCCCCGCGCTCGCCTGCCTCGATCTCGAACTCGGCGACACGCACGTGCAGTTGAGGCTGCTGGGCGCTTCGCACCAGGTGCTGCTGGATGAGGGATACGGAGGCTGTTCGGAGACGGTCGCCTGTATGCCGGGCAGCAGCACCCCCCTGCCGCTGGGCGTTTCCAAACAGTTCGGCGCGTGGGAGTACGAATTCGCGGCGCGCGTCGAGACGTTGTCACCCGGCTCGTTCGCCGGGCGCGCGCAGGAGTTGCTCGCGCTGGTGGCAGACCATCCGAACGGGCTCGCGGGCACCTTTCCGGGCGCCCCCCACGCTTTCACCGCGCTGCTGGTCCAACGGCACGAGGGGCAAGTGCGCTGGCGTACCTGGCATTCCTATCCGCAGGAGGGCCGGCTGGTCTCCACGCGGACGCGGGTGGCCGCCGGGAACCAGTGCCGCAGCGATCCGTTGGACGTCATCACGGGTGCCCTTTCCGGTGGTGCCCCGGACGCCGGTTCCGGCCCACTGTGCGATGTGACGTGAGGTGCTGCGAAGCGGCCTGAAGCGCCATGCCGGGCCACCCGTGTGAGTGACCGAGGGTGCAAGAGCTGTCACGTACGGTTCCCCGCATGACCGAGTACCCCCGGCCCCGCGGCAAGGGCGCACGGCTGCCCGTACGGGCGGGGCCGGCGCGGGGGTTCGTCCTCGCCTCGGCCTTCATCTGCGCGGCCTGCGGCCTGGTCTACGAGCTGGAACTGGTCGCGCTGGCCTCCTCGTTGGACGGGGATTCGGTCACCCAGGCGTCTGTCGTGCTGTCCGTGATGGTCTTCGCGATGGGTGTCGGATCCCTCCTCGCCAAGCGGCTGAGCTGCCGTGCCGCCGTCGGTTTCGGCTGTGTGGAGGTGCTGTTGGCGCTGGTCGGCGGCGGTTCGGCGATGGCGCTGTACGCGTCGTTCGCCTGGCTGGGCGAGGCGCGGATCGCGCTCGTGGCCATCTCGTTCGCGATCGGCGTGCTGATCGGCGCCGAGATGCCGCTGCTGATGACCCTCATCCAGCGCATCCGCGAGCAGGACGCCGGCGGCGCGCTCGCCGACCTGTTCGCCGCCGACTATGTGGGGGCGCTGGTGGGCGGGCTGGCCTTCCCCTTTCTCCTGCTGCCGCTGTTCGGACAGCTGACCGGCGGGCTGCTCACCGGGGCCGTCAACGCGCTGGCGGGCGGCATGGTCGTGCTGTGGCTCTTCCGCGCCGACCTGAGCGCCCGCCCGCGCCGCCGACTGCTGGCGGCCAACGGCTCGGCGCTGGTGCTGCTGGTGGCGGGCACCGCGCTCGTCGGCCCGTTCGAACACGCGGCGCGGGAGCGGATATACGGCGACGAGGTGCGGGTCGCCGTGCGGACCGGGGTGCAGGAACTCGTGCTGACGGGCGGGGCGGTGCGTCGGGAGTGGCCGCGCACCGGCGAGCTGCGCATGTTCCGGGACGGTCGGCTGACGGCGCGCGGCTCGGACGAACGCGCCTACCACGAGGCGCTGGTCGCCCCCGGCATGGCCGCGGGCCGTCACTCCCGGGTGCTGATCCTCGGCGGCGGGGACGGGATGGCGCTGCGTGAGGTCCTGCGCCATCCCGGCGTGCGCGAGGTCACAGTCGTCGAGCGGGACCCCGGCGTCGTCCGCCTGGCGCGCGGCGATCCTGGCCTGCGGGCGCTCAACGGCGGCTCCCTGGCGGATCCGAGGGTCCGGGTGGAGACCGAGGACGCCTTCACCTGGCTGCGCCGCCGCGCCGACGAAGGTGCCGGGGACGGCGACGGTGTTCGCTTCCGCTCCCGCGCCGGTGCGGACAACGCGCCCTATGACGTGGTGTTCTCCGTGCTGACCGGCCCCGGTACCGCGCGCGGTGACACGCTGCATTCGCAGGAGTTCTACGGACTCGCCGCCCGCGCCACCGCCCCCGGCGGTCGGCTCGCGGTACGGGTGGGAGCGCGCGGCGTCCGGCGGCGCGACTTCTGGACGGCGGAGACCACGCTCAAGGCCGCGGGCCTGCGGACGTGTCCGTACGCGGTGGACGGAGCCGCCACCGGGCACGCCCCCGCGGCGTCCGGCCGCCCGTGGCGCTTCTTGCTGGCCCGGCGGGGCGCGGGACGCCCTCAACAGGGCGGCTCCGCATGCGCGTTGGCGCCCGGGCCGGGTACGGGTTCCGCTGCGGGTGCTGCCCCGGGCTCCGCCACGGACTCTGCCGTGCGACCCGTCAGCGGGCCGTTCCGGGAGGCGGTGCGGAGGGCCGAGCGCGGCCGGATCCGGGGGCTGCCGCCGTCCACGCTGACCCACCCGCGCTACCGGGCGGAGAAGTGAAAGATCCGGCCCGGTCATATGTGCTGCGGACTGATGGGTAATAGGCTCCGCACCATGGAGCACGAGGTATACGTTCCGTTTTCCGCCGGCTCCGTACGGGCCGCACTCGCCGACCCCGAGCGCGTCGCGCGCTGCGTCCCCGGGCTGCAACGGTCCGACGACGAGCCCGATGGCGGGTCCGGCGACGGGCCCGGCGGCGGGTCCGTCGGCGAAGGGATCGTTCCGGCGCCGGGGCAGGCCGCCGGGTCGTCCGCCGTTCCGCCCTCCGGGACGCGGTTCGACGGCCGGCTGCGGGTCCGTATCGCCGGGACGACGATCACCTATCGCGGCACCGTGACGCTCGTCCCGCGCCCCGCCGACAACGGAGCTGACAGCGGAGCCCCCGGAGCCCATAGCGATTCCGTCACCGGTCTGGCCGGTGACGCTGGGCGGCTGGAGGTGCTGGAGGTGACGGGTACCGGCGAGGAGGCGCGCGGCGACGGGAGCGTCGAGCTGGCGCTGACCGTCGAGCCGCGCTCCGCCGACGACGGTGAGGGCACCGACCTGCTGTGCATCGGCACCGTCACCGGTACGGGGCGGCTCGCCGGCATCGAGGAGAAGGCCGCCACCTCGGCAGGCGTACGCCTCCTGGACCGCTTCGCCGCGGCCCTCGCCGACAGCATCCGCGACGAGCCGCCCGCCGGTACCCCCGAGGCCGAGGCGGGCACCGGCGGGACGGCCGGTGGCGGCGACGGCGCCGAGGGCCCGGTCGCGGGCGGGATCGGCGCCCCCGGCGACAACGAGCGCGCCATCCCCGGCATCCCCGAGCCCGAAGAGTCCGAGGAGGGCCGCAGCCCGCTGTTCGAGACGGAGGTCCCGCCCTCCTCCCTGGGCCCCGACGAACCGGCGGACGACGCCAGGCCGCCCGAGGACTCGACGGAGCCTCGGGACACCACAGGCCCGCGGGACGCCACGGGCCCGCGGGACGCCACGGGGCCGCAGGACTTCGGGCCGGACCTGCCGGGCCCGCCGGGTTCCGAGAACGGCTCGCAGGGGGCTCCCGGCGCGTACGACAGCGGTGCCTTCGAGGAGAGCGGTGCCTTCGAGGGGCACGGGGGGCCGTTCGGCGCGGAGGCGGCCCATGCGCGGCGCACGATGATCGGGCGCAGCGCCGAAGAGGTGGACCACGCGCCGCCGCGCGGGCGTTACGCGCCCGTACCCGTACCAGAGCCGGCGTCCGCGATCGCGGCCTTGCGCTGGGCGGCGCCCGCGGCGGCCGTGGTGGTCGCCGGGGCCGTGGTCCTCGGCCGGGTCCTGCGGCGGCGCCGTTGAGGGCGCCGTTATGGTCGCTGTATGACTGAGCTGCCCACCCCCGCGGAAGAAGCCACGACCGTCGTGCTCGGTGCCGGTGGCACCGAGGTCACCATCGAGCCCCAGCACGGTTGCCGGCTCGCCTCACTCCAGGTGGGCGGTACGGAACTGCTGCGCCAGGGGCCGAAGTACGGCTCGTTCGTGATGGCGCCCTGGTGCGGCCGTACCGCCGAGGGGCGCTTTCGCAACGGTGGGGAGATGTACCAACTCCCCGTCGCGGAAGGGGCGTCCCGGCCGGGGCCCGGGGGCGGCCCGCACGCTCTGCACGGCACCGTGCGCGGCGAAGCCTGGCGCACGGCCCCCGGCGGTTCGAGGACCAAGGCGTCCTTCACCTACGACCTGACCGACCCCTGGCCCTGGGAGGGCCGGGTCTCGCAGGCCGTCGAACTGGCCGGGGACGGCGGCTCCCTGACGCTCAAGCTGGCCGTGGAGACCTTCGACGTCTCCTTCCCCGCGCAGGCGGGCTGGCACCCGTGGTTCGTGCGCAACCTCGGCCAGGGCGGCCAGGATGTGGCGCTCGACTTCTCGCCCGAGTGGCAGGAGGAGCGCGGCGCCGACCACATCCCCACCGGCAAGCGGATCTCGCCCCTCCCCGGGCCGTGGGACGACTGCTTCGGCATGCCGGGCGGCGTCGATGTCACGCTGACCTGGCCGGGCGAGCTGGCCTTGCGGGTGACCTCGCGCGGGGAGTACGTCGTGGTGTACGACGAGCAGCCCGAGGCGGTCTGCGTCGAGCCCCAGTCCGGCCCGCCCAACGGCCTCAACTCCCACCCGCGCCAGGTGACCCCCCTGGACCCCCTGGAGATCACCACGACGTGGAGCTGGCAGCGCCTGTAGGCGCCGGTACTGCACGCGCCGGCGCACACCGGGGAGCGCCCCGGCCCCCCGGCCCCGGCTCCCGGCCCCCGTCCCCGGCTCCCGCCCGCAGCGGGGCGCAGTCGGGCCGGGCGCCGCGGGAACATAGGCTGAGGTCTCATGAACGACGACGTGCGCGCCGCGCTGCTGCGGCAGATCCAGGACAAGGCCGTGGTGCACGGCAGGGTGACCCTCTCCTCGGGGGCCGAGGCCGACTTCTACATCGACCTGCGGCGCATCACCCTCGACGGGGAGTCGGCGCCGCTGACGGGCCAGGTGATGCTGGACGCCACCGAGCACCTGGACTACGACGCGGTGGGCGGTCTGACCCTGGGCGCCGACCCGGTGGCGACGTCGATGATGCATGCCGCCGCCGCCCGTGGCCGCAGGCTCGACGCGTTCGTCGTCCGCAAGGCGGGCAAGGCGCACGGCCTCCAGCGGCGGATCGAGGGGCCGGACATCGCGGGCCGCCGGGTGCTGATCGTCGAGGACACCTCGACGACGGGCAACTCGCCGCTGACCGCGGTGGAGGCGGCGCGGCAGGCGGGTGCCGAGGTGGTGGCCGTCGCGACGATCGTGGAGCGGGGGGCCGCGTCGGCGATGGAGCGCGCGGGGCTGCCGTACGTACACGCGTTCGACCTCGCCGATCTGGGGCTGGCCTCCGACTGATCCGGGATCGGCCCCGATCGTCCTCGCCTCGACCCCGGCGCGTGTGCCGACGGTCCCGGCGAGTGCGCTGAACGGTGCCTGAATCGGGGCGAAATGGCCCACATGTGCCCCTGTTTCACGTGAAACCCTGTCCGAAATGCGCTAGTGAATTTGTGAATTCACGAGTCCGGAGCATCCGGTTTCTTCTGGGAGGATAGGCGCGACGATGACGTCGTTCCGTTGAGCCGTATGAGCTGAAGCTGAACCAGAGCCGGATCGAATCGCACACCCAAGGAGCGGTCTGATGCCCATCGCAACTCCCGAGGTCTACAACGAGATGCTCGACAGGGCGAAGGAAGGCACGTTCGCCTACCCCGCCATCAATGTCACCTCGACGCAGACCCTGCACGCCGCACTGCGCGGATTCGCCGAGGCGGAGAGCGACGGGATCGTTCAGATCTCCACGGGCGGCGCCGAGTTCCTGGGCGGCCAGTACAGCAAGGACATGGTCAGCGGTGCCGTGGCGCTCGCCGAGTTCGCGCACATCGTCGCCAAGAAGTACCCGGTCAACGTCGCGCTGCACACCGACCACTGCCCCAAGGACAAGCTCGACGGCTACGTCCGCCCCCTGATCGCGATCTCCCGCGAGCGCGTGCAGCGCGGCGAGAACCCGCTCTTCCAGTCGCACATGTGGGACGGCTCGGCCGAGACCCTCAAGGACAACCTGGAGATCGGCGAGGAGCTGCTCGCCCAGGCCGCCGCCGCGAAGATCATCCTTGAGGTCGAGATCACCCCGACCGGTGGCGAGGAGGACGGCGTCACCCACGAGATCAACGACGAGCTGTACACCACCGTCGAGGACGCGATCCGCACCGCCGAATCGCTCGGCCTCGGCGACAAGGGCCGCTACCTGCTCGCCGCCTCCTTCGGCAACGTCCACGGCGTCTACAAGCCGGGCAACGTCGTGCTCCGCCCCGAGCTGCTCAAGGACCTCCAGGAGGGCGTGGCGGCGAAGTTCGGCAAGACCGCCGGCGCGCAGCCCTTCGACTTCGTCTTCCACGGCGGCTCCGGCTCCACCGAGGAGGAGATCGCCACCGCGCTGGGCAACGGCGTCGTGAAGATGAACCTGGACACCGACACCCAGTACGCCTTCACCCGCCCGGTCGCCGACCACATGTTCAGCAACTACGACGGTGTCCTGAAGGTCGATGGCGAGGTCGGCAACAAGAAGGTCTACGACCCGCGCAGCTGGGGCAAGGCCGCCGAGAAGGGCATGGCCGCGCGCGTGACCACCGCCTGCGGCCACCTGCGTTCGACGGGTACCAAGCTGAAGTAGCGGCCGGCGGCGGCAGTCCGGCAACAGCTCGCCGCAGTACGCCGCGCACACAGTGTGAGGCCCGGGTCCCCTGCGGGGGGATCCGGGCCTTTCGCTATGAATTCGTGATCGGTCTCCCCTGCAAATATGCATGTCCTGACATGCAGACTGAGCCGATGAACAGTAGCGACGGGTCGCGGAAGAGCGCGCGAATACGGCAGGTCAAGTCCTCCCTCTGGGAGTTCTTCCAGGGGCTGGGCAAGACCTTCATGCTCCCGGTGGCCCTGCTCGCGTTCTGCGGCATCATGCTGGGCATCGGCTCCTCGCTCTCCAGCGACGCCGTCACCGGCAACCTCACCTTCCTGCGGGGCGAGGGCTTCCACCTGGTCTTCACCTGGATGGCCAACACGGGAGGGGTCGCCTTCACCTTCCTGCCCGTCCTGTTCGCGATGGCCATCCCGCTCGGCCTCGCCCGCGAGGACAAGGGCGTCGCGGCCTTCTCCGGCTTCGTCGGCTACGCCTCGATGAACCTCGCGGTGAACTTCTTCCTCACCGCCAAGGACGTCGACTTCGAGGACAAGAAGGCCATCGCCCACTACGGCATCGCCGACGTCCTGGGCATCCAGTCCATCGACACCGGCCTGCTGGGCGCCGTCGCCGTCGGCATCATCGTCTCCGTGCTGCACCGCCGCTTCCGCACCCAGCGGATGCCGGACGCGCTCGCGTTCTTCGGCGGGCTGCGCTTCGTGCCGATCATCTCCGCGCTGGTGCTGAGCGTCGTCGGGCTCGTCATCCCGCTGCTGTGGCCGACGTTCAACGGCTGGATCAAGGACATCGGCGAGGCCATCGGGCACGCGGGGGTCTTCGGCCCGTTCTTCTTCGGTATGGGCGAGGTGCTGCTGCGCCCCGTCGGCCTGCACCACGTGCTGGTCGCCATGTTCCGCTTCACCGACGTGGGCGGCTCGGGCGTGGTGTGCGGAGACCATGTCAGCGGCGCGCTCAACATGTTCTACGCCCAGCTCAACTGTGACGCGCCCGCGGGCAGCGACGTCACCAGCGCCACCCACTTCCTCTCCCAGGGCAAGATGGCCGCCTACCTCGGCGGACTGCCGGGCGCCGCGCTGGCGATGTACCACTGCGCGCGGCGCGCGATGCGGCCCGAGATCAAGGCGCTGCTGGTCTCCGGCGTCGTCGCCTGCGTGGTCGGCGGCATCACCGAACCGCTGGAGTTCCTCTTCCTGTTCATCGCGCCCTGGCTCTACCTGATCCACGCGGTCCTGGTGGGCCTCGGCTTCCTGACGGCCGCCGTGCTCGGGGTGTTCATCGGCAACACCGACGGCAACGTCATCGACTGGCTCGTCTTCGGCGTCCTCCAGGGCACCACCACCAAGTGGTACCTGGTGCCGGTGATCGCCGCGGTCTGGTTCGCCGTCTACTACTTCCTCTTCCGCTGGGCGATCCGCCGCTTCGACCTCAAGACGCCGGGCCGCGACGAGCCCGAACCGGAGGACGACGCCACGGAGGCCGGCGCCACGCGGGGGGACGACGCGGGCGCCGAGGACCGCCCGGCGGACGACGCGCGCGCCGCTTCCACCGCGCCGCCGCCCGAGCCGAAGCTCGTCGCGGGCAAGTACGACCCCGTCGCCATCCTCGAAGCGCTCGGCGGCCCCGGCAACATCCGCACCCTGGACAACTGCATCACCCGCCTGCGGATGACCGTCGAGGACGCGGAGGCGCTGGACGAGGCCCGGCTGAAGAAACTCGGCGCGGTCGGCGTCGTCACGCTGGACGCGCACACCGTCCAGGTCGTCATCGGGCCGCAGGTCCAGTCGGTCAAGGACGCCATCGCCGGCCTCGTGCGGGTGAAGTGACCATGGCGTACGGCGGTGAGGACGGCGAGGATCACGAGGACAGCGAGGATCACGGGGAGGGCGAGGACCACGGGGAGGGCCACGGCCCCGGCGCGGTCGAGGGCTACGACTTCGACCGGGTCGTGGACCGGCACGGCACCTGGTGCACCCAGTGGGACTACGTCGAGGACCGCTTCGGCGTCCCCGGGCTGCTGCCCTTCACCATCTCCGACATGGACTTCGAGACCGCGCCGGAGGTACTGGCCGCGCTGCGGACCCGCCTGGCGCACGGCGTACTCGGATACTCGCGCTGGCGGCACGCGGACTTCCTCTCCGCCGTCACCGACTGGTACGCGGCGCGGTACGACACCCCCGTGGACCCCGGCTCCGTGGTCTACGGCCCCTCCGTGATCTACCAGATCTCGCAGCTGCTGCGGCTGTGGTCGCAGCCGGGGGACGGGATCGTCGTGCACACGCCGACCTACGACGCGTTCCCGAAGACCATCGCCGCGCACGGTCGCGAGCTGCGCGGCTGCCCGGTGGAGGACCCGGACGGCCGGGAACTGGAGCGGCTGCTCGCGCTGCCCGACACCGCCGTGCTGCTCCTGTGCTCGCCGCACAACCCCACAGGCCGGGTGTGGACGCGGGACGAACTGGCGCGGACGGCGGAGCTGTGCGCGCGGCACGGTGTCGCCGTCATCAGCGACGAGATCCACTCCGACCTCGTCCACCCGCCCCACACCCACCGCCCGTGGGCGCTCCACGGAGCACCGGGCGGACGCTGGGCCGTGGTCACCTCGGCCTCGAAGTCCTTCAACATCCCCGCACTGACGGGGAGTTACGGCATCATCGCCGACCCTGCGACCCGCGATGCCTACCTGCGGGCCCTGAAGGAGGCCGACGGACTCTCCTCGCCCGCCGTCCTCTCGGTCGTCGGGCACATCGCCGCATACCGTCAGGGCGCGCCCTGGCTGGACGCGCTGCGCACGTATGTACGGGGCAACTTGGCGATGGTCGCGGAACGCCTGAACACCGCCTTCCCCGCCCTGGACTGGGCCCCGCCCGAGGCCGGATACCTCGCCTGGATCGACCTCCGTCCACTGGCTGTGGACGACGCGGTGCTCCAACGGGAGCTGATCGAGGGGGAGAAGGTGGCGATCATGCCGGGTACGGCATACGGCCGGGCCGGGTTCGTACGGCTCAATGTCGGCTGCCCGCGCACGAAGGCGGAGGCGGGGGTGGACGCGCTGGTGCGGGCGCTGCGGCGGCTGCGGTGAGCTGACCGCTGCGCGGGGCGGGGCTGGATTGGGCTGGGGCCCGCGTGTGGGGCGCAGTCCCTGTTCCCCGGGGCGACGGTTTCGGCTACGGGCCCGAGGGGGCGTCAGCGTCAGCCCCTCGGCCGGGACGCTTGCCCCCTGGCCGGGCCGCACGCCACCCCTGCCCGCGCCGCGCTCGGCCCCCTTGGCCGGGGCGCTTGCCGCGCTCGTCGCCCCTGACCGGGCCCCTCGCCGCCCGTCAGGGCCCTTGCCCGTCCGGAGTCCTTGCCCGTCAGGACTCTTTGCCCGTCAGGATCCCGCTCGTGACCACCTCGGAGAGGCGCTCGGCGCGTGGCGCGAGGGCAGGCTGATCGCCGAGCCAGGCGAGCGCCGCCACCAGCGCGAACAGGTCGGTGCCGTCGATGTCGTCCCGCGCCGTGCCCGCCTCCTGGGCGCGGGTGAGGAGCCGCGCGCCGGCCGCGCGCATGGCGACGCAGGACGCGTGGAGCGCGGATTCGGGTTCCTCGATGGCGGCTGCCATCAGCGTGGTCACACCCCGGTACTCCCGCGCGACTGCCACACAGTCGCGCAGCCACCGGGCGAGAGCGTCTTCGGGAGGCATCGGCGCCTCGGCCAACTGGGCCGCCCTCGCTGTGAGTTCGTCGAAGTGCGTGCGCAACAGGGCGTCGAGCAGTGCCTCGCGCGTCGGGAAGTGGCGCAGCAGCGTCGCGAGCCCGACGCCCGCCCGGCGGGCGATGTCGCGCAGCGACACGTCGACGCCCTGTTCGGTGATGGCGGCGCCCGCCACCGCGAGGAGGTGGTCGTGATTCTTTCTTGCGTCGGCTCGCATCTGCCTCTCCTCGACTGCCGCTGTCGGCTGCCCGCTGCTTGACTATCCGGATCAGTGGTCCATATATTCGGGTCAGTGGTTCGCTTATGTGGACCGCTGATCCGAATCAAGCGTATCGCGCACCACGAGCAGGGGAAAAAGATGTCAACCACGCCGACCACGCCGACCACGCCGACCCGCACGATGCGGGCGGTCCGCCTCCATGAGCACGGCGGCCCCGAGGTGCTGCGCCAGGACGAGGTGCCGATCCCGGAGCCGGGGCCGGGGGAGGTGCTCGTCCGCGTACACGCCGTCGGCGTCAATCCGCCCGACTGGTACCTGCGGGACGGGATGTCCAACCTCCCGCCGGAGACGAGGCCGAAGTTCACGCTGCCCGTCATCCCGGGCACGGACATGTCGGGCGTCGTCGAGACCGTCGCCCCCGACGTGGACGGCTTCTCCGCCGGTGACGAGGTCTTCGGCCTGCTCCGCTTCCCCGGCTTCGACGGCGGCACATACGCCGAGTACGTGACGGCCCCCGCGTCGGACCTCGCGCTCAAGCCGGCCGGCATCGACCACGTGCACGCCGCCGGGGCGCCCATGGCCAGTCTCACCGCGTGGCAGTTCCTGATCGAACTCGGCCACGACCACCCCTCGCCCTTCCAGGCGGCCCGGCACCGCCCGGTCGCACTCGGCCCCGGCACGAGGGTCCTCGTCAACGGCGCCGCGGGCGGCGTGGGCCACTTCGCACTACAGCTCGCCAAGTGGCACGGCGCACACGTCACCGCGGTGGCCTCGGGCGGGCACGAACCGTTCCTGCGCGAACTCGGCGCGGACGAGTTCATCGACTACACCAGGAACCGTCCCGAGGAATCCGTCCGCGATCTCGACCTCGTACTCGATGCGGTTGGAGGCAGCGGCAGCCGACGCTTCCTGCGCACGCTCAAGCGCGGCGGCGCGCTGTTCCCGGTGTTCTTCGGCGAGTTCGACGACGAGGAGACCGCGCGGCTGGGCGTCACGGTCTCCGGCACCCAGGTCCGCTCGAACGGCGCGCAACTCGCCGAGCTGGGGCGGCTGCTCGACGACGGCACGCTCCGCGTCGCGATCGACAGCACGTTTGTCCTCGCGGACGCCCGAGCCGCCCACGAGCGCGCTGCGCGCGGGCATATCCGGGGCAAGATCGTGCTGACGGTCGCTCAGGCGTGAGCGGTTCGCCGGTGCGACGGCGGGCGCCTCATGGGGGTGCGGGGTTCCGCCCGGGCGGCGGGCGTCCGGGCGTCTGGGCCCGGGACGCCAGGGGCCACGCTCTGGCCGGCCGAACCCTCGGGTTCTGGCGGTCCGGGCCCCCGGGGGTCCTGGGGGCCCGAATCCCCGGGTCCTGGCGGGCCCGAACCACGGCCCGCTCCGGCGCCGGATCACGCGCTCACGTCCCGGGTGGGGCATCGTCCCCCTACCCTGACGGTGTCGAGGTGCGCAGAGAGGGGCCAGGCCGTGTCGCCAGCGAACGAATCCCCGGAACCACATGTCGAGCCGTTGGCGTTCGGCCAGCGGATGCAGCTCCTCCGTGAACGCCGCGGCATGCCCCGCACCGTGCTGGCCGGTCTGCTCGGTATGTCGCCGAGCTGGGTCAAGCAGGTCGAGAACGGGCGGCTCAAGACCCCCAAACTGCCGATGATCCTGCGCATCGCCGAGGCCCTGCGGGTCCGCTCCCTGTCGGAGCTGACCGGGGAACAGGCGCGTGGCCTGGAGCTGTTCGCCGGTCCCGGGCACCGTCGCCTTCCCGCGGTGGCCGCCGCGGTCAACGCGTTCCCCGTCGGCGCGGACACGGACGCGCCGCCTCCCGAACACCTTGCCGCGCGGCTCGCACGGGCCTGGGCCGCCCGGCACCAGGCGCCCCACCACCGTGAGGTCATCGGCGCCCTGCTCCCCTGCCTGCTCCGGGATGCCCAACTCGCCGCGCGACAGGCCGACTCGGCAGCCGAGCGCCGTACGGCACAGGCTGTGCTCTCGGAGACCTACAGCCTCACCCAGTTCTTCGTCGCCTACCAGCCGGACCCGTCTCTGCTGTGGCGTGTCGCGGAGCGCGGCATGGTCGCCGCGCAGGAGTCCGAGGACCCGCATGCCCTCGGCGTCGCGGCCTGGCTCACCGCCCAGGCTCACCGGGACAGCGGGCCCGCCCATTTCGACGCGGCCGACGACATCACCATGGCGACGCTGGAGTTCCTGACACCGCTGCTGCCGGACGCCTCCGACGACGTGCTCGCGATCACCGGCGCCCTCCAGTTCGAAGCCGGGTACACGGCGGCACGGCGGGGCGATGTCGGCTGCGCGTGGAGCTGGTGGGACAAGGCGAGGGACAAGGCCGCGCGCCTGCCCGCCGCCTACTACCACCCGGTCACCTCCTTCTCGCGGGCCATCATGGGCGCGCACGCGGTGACGGTCGCTGTCGAGCTGCACGCGGGCGGGGAGAGCGTCCGGCAGGCGGCGGCAACGGACGCGACCACCATCCCCTCCCGCCCGCGCCGTGCGCGCCACCGCATCGAGGAGGCGCGCGGCCATCACCTCGACGGGCAAGCCCGAGATGGCGCTGGCAACACTGGACAAGGCGTTCGAGGCCGCGCCGGAGACGATCCGCTACAACGGCTACGCCCGGAGGATCGTGCTGGAGGAAGCCGAGGCCAAGAGCCCGGCCCGGCGCCGCCGCGCCTCCCGACTCGCTGTGAAGATCGGCGTGTTGGCCGCCTGAACAGCGGAGTACGAAGGGGCACAAACTGTGACCCCGCCACCCTGCCCGCGCCCCTACCGTCGGTGAGCACCCGTCACCGACGAGCAGAGGGCAGTCATGGATGCCGCACCACAGGACAGCCGGGGCACCGGACGGCCCGCCCCTGGCGCATACCTCGCGGAAGAGCGCGCGGCGCGGGTGAGCCCGGCGGGGCGGGCGCGGGTGGGCCGGGTGCGGACAGCGCTCGATGGCGGCCGGGTCCTGCTGGTGGCGCACACCGGTTACGAGTGGGCCCCCGGTCTCGGCGACCTCCGGCCGGCCACGGCCGCCGAACGGGACGCCTACGACGCCGCCCGCCGGATCTGGCTCCGTACGCGCATTCCGGGGGTGCGGCCGTGACGAGGATGACTCTTCGCATCTCCCTTGACTCCGGGCGCACGTGGGGCCGGCGGCTCCTCATCCGGGCGGGTGAGGACAAGCCGCCGCAGCCGCTCGGCCGCCCGCTGGAGTATCCGCCGTGCGCGTGCCCCTGATGCCGCGAGGGGCGGGTGCGGGATACGACCTGAAGTCCGCCGTTGGTCCCTGACCTGTCTGGTCGCCCGTACCTCCCGTCACACCCGGCCCCCTCCGGGAAGACCGGCCTCAGTGCAGGTACGACGCCCCGTTCAGGTCCAGTACGGCGCCTGTCGCCCATTCCGCGCCGGGGGAGTCCGAGGTGAACCAGGCGACGGCTTCGGCGATGTCGCGGGGTTCGGCGACGCGGCCGATGGGGTGCTGGGCCACGATGTGTTCGCCCTCGGGGCTGTCGAGGAGGTCCTCCGTCAAGTCGGTGCGGGTGAAGCCGGGGGCGAGGGCGGCTACGGCGATGCGGTGGGGGCCCAGGGCGACGGCCAGGGACTGGGCGAGGGCGTGCATGGCGGCCTTGCTGGCGCCGTACGCGGGGACCTCCGGCTCGCCCCGGTAGCCGCCGCGCGAGCCGACCATCACCAGGCGTCCGCCCGCCGGGCCGTCGGGGCGGTCGATGAGGTGGCGGGCGAAGCACCAGGAGAGGTGGGCGGCGCCCAGCAGGTTCACGTTCAGGGTGCGCTCCCACAGGGCGCACCACTGCGCGTAGGGCGTGGTGGTGATCGGGTGCTCGACGTGTACGGCCGCGTTGTTGACGAGGATGTCCACGCCGCCGAGCGCGGCGACCGCCTCGTCGAAGATCCGGGCGGCCGACTCCGGGTCGCCCAGGTCCCCGGTGACCAGCGCATGGCCCTTCCCCGGCAGGCTCGCGACGACGGATTCGCCGGCGGCCTTGTCGGCCCGGCAGTGCACGGCGACGGCGTCGCCGCGTTCGGCGTGTACGGCGGCCACGGCCGCGCCGATGCCCTTGGCGCGGGAGGCGCCGGTGACCAGCAGCCTTCTGCGGGGGCGTGCTTCGGTGGTTCCGGTGGTGGCGGTCACGCGGATTCCTCCTCGTCGAGGGGACGGTCCGGTGCGAAGTCCGGTGCGCCACCGGAAGGTTCGCCGGACAGGTCGCCGGGCGCCTCGTCCAGTAGGTGCCGGATGCGGTGTACCGCCTCGTACACGTCCTCGAAGCGGGTGGACAGCGGTGCGGGCGAGGCGCGGAGGCGGCCCGGGGCGCCGTAGTCCACGAGTACGCCCGCGCGTTCGGCCAGCAGCGGCACCAGGCGGCGGGCCTGCGGGTGCGCGTAGGTGAGGTGGCCGCCGCGGGCGGCCGGGTCCGCCGGGCCCGCGAGGCGGAAGCCGTGGGGGGACAGCAGGTCGGCGGCCAGGCGCTGGAACAGGCCCGTCAGCGCGAGGCTCTTGGCGCGGATCCGTTCCGTGCCCGCCTCGCCCAGCAGGCGCAGCGCGGGCCGCAGGGCGGCCAGGGAGAGCACGGGAGGGGAGCCGGTCAGGAAGCGGCGGATGCTGGGATCGGGGTCGAAGTCGTGGCGCATGGCGAGCTGTTCGCGGTGCCCGTACCAGCCCTGGACGGGCTGGGTGAGACGGGCCTGGAGGTCCTCGCGGACGTACAGGAGCGCGGGCGCGCCGGGGCCGCCGCACAGGTGCTTGTACGTGGAGCCCACCGCCAGGTCGGCGCCGTCCTCGGTGAGCCGCAGCGGTACGGCGCCCACCGCGTGGCTCAGGTCCCACAGCACCAGCGCGCCCGCCGCGTGGGCGGCCTCCTGGACGGCCCGTATGTCGCGGAGCGCGCCGGAGCGGTGGGAGACCAGGGAGAGGGAGACGAGCGCGGCCCCGGTACCGCCGCTTGCGCCGGTACGGAGAGCGCCGAGGGTGTCGCGGAGCTGGGCGGGGGTCGGGCCCAGGTCGGGGTCGGTGCGCACGGTGCGCAGCTCGCGGCCGTACTCCTCGGCGAGGCCGGCCAGTACGTACTGGTCGGTGGGGAAGTTGTCGTCGTCGATGACCACGGCGCCGGGCCGGGCGCGCAAGGCGGCTGCGCCCAGCTTGTAGAGGTTGACGCTGGTGCAGTCGGAGGCGGCCACTTCGCCGGGCCGGGCGCCCAGCACCGTGGCGGCCAGCTCGTCGCCCACGCGCTGCGGCAGGTCCAGCCACTGGGTGCGGGCCTGCGCGAGCCGGTCGCCCCACTGGCCGCGTACCAGCGCGTCGGTCTCGTCGGCCGTGGCGGTCGGCAGGCGGCCCAGCGAGGCGCTGTTGAGGAAGATCAGCCCTTCGGGTACGGGTGCGAAGCGGGCCCGGAAGGTGGCCAGCGGGTCGTCCGCGTCCAGCGCGCGCACCTCGTCGAGCCCCACGCCGTACGGTGCGGGGCCGTTCGGGTCCGAGCCGTTCGGGTCCGTGCCGTACGGTGCGGGGCCGCTCGGGTCGGCCTCATCCGCCTCGGTCGCCCCGCCTTCATCCGGCTTCGTGCGCCCCGTCGTCGTCATAACCGCCCCCTCGCTGACCAGAGTTCGGGAAAGAACCGGTGTTCGCTGACGCGGCGCAGCCAGGCCACGCCGTGTGTGCCGCCGGTGCCCGGCTTCGTGCCGATGATCCGCTCGACCGTGAGCAGGTGCAGGGCCCGCCAGCGGCACATCGCCTCGGCCACGTCCATCAGGGCCTCGGCCAGCAGGAACAGTTCGTCGCCCGGGCCTCGTCCGGCCGCGTACACCCCGGCCCAGGCGTGCTCGATCTCGTCGCTGGGCTCGTGGGTGCGGGCGGGTTCGGGGCGCAGGGCCGCCGGGGGGATCGGCGCTCCGCGCCGGGCGAGCAGCGCCACGGCGGCGTCGTACACGCTGGGCTCCTCCAGCGCCGCGCGCACCTGTTCGGCCACGCCCGGTACGCCCTGGTGGGGTCGGGCGAGGACGGGGTCCTTGTTGCCGAGGACGTACTCCACCATCCGGTACATGTACGACTGGAGCCCGGACGCCTTGCCCAGGCTGTCGCGGAAGGCGTTGAACTCCGTGGGCGCCAGCGAACCCAGCACGTCCCACGTCGAGCACAGCAGGTCCGCCACCTTGCGCACCCGGCGCAGCAGCCATACCGCCTGCGGCACCTCGTCCGCGTCCAGCAGCGCGCGGACCCGTGTCAACTCCTCGTACAGGAGCTTGAACAGCAGCTCCTTGACCTGCCCGAGGATGTAGAACGGCAGCTCGGCCGGCTCTTCGGAGCGCGGCTGCTGGAGGGAGAGCAACACGGTGATGCTCTGGTAGTCGATGTAGGGGGTGGAGCCGCCGTCGAAATCGACCAGGGGGCAGCCCTCGCCCCTGGCGGCGAGGCGGGCGCGTTCCGCGTCGCTGCCCGAGCCCAGGTCCCTCACGCGCCGCACCCCGCGAGCCACTTCTCGCGCGCCCGCGCGTAGCGGTCGGCGAACAGCGGGTCGGGCAGTGAGGCGGCGGACGTGTACCGGCGGCCGAAGCGCTCCGCGTAGGCCCGGAACCACTCGGGGTTCTCGTCGAGGAACAGCACGTCGTGGAAGGCCATGTTGCGCAGCGCGAACATCGGGACGGGGGCGCGCGAGACGGGTAACTCCGGGTTGCGGGCCGCGCGTTCGTCGCACGCCGGATGGAACTGGCCCAGCATCAGGTAACGGCGGACGAGCTGCGGCTTGGCCCGGCGGTGTGCCTCGTCCATCTGCGGGAGCGCCGAGGCGGCCAGGCCGTTCAGGACGACGACCAGCGCGTGCAGGGTGCGGTTGCGGCCCGCCCACTGGGTGTGCTCGAACGTGTCGGCCATGCGGTGCACCAGCGCCGTCAACTCCTCGGCGCCGGGCTCCGGTCCGGTCTCCCACTCCTCGACGCGCAGCGTGCCGGCACCGATCGCCGGGCCCACGAACGGGCAGACGTGGCCCTCCCGCCCGATCTCCGCGTGCGGCCTGCACAGGAAGTCCTCGAACCAGCGCCACGCCTGCCGCCCCAGCGGCGACGCCGCCCCGTACCCGTCCTCGTCCCTGCCCCCGTTCCGTTCGCCGCCCCCGCCGCGTATGCCGCTCTCCTCGTCCCTGCCCCCGTTCCGTTCGCCGCCCCCGCCGCGTATGCCGCTCTCCTCGTCCCTGCCCCCGTTCCGCTTGCCGCCCCCGCCTCGTATGCCGCTCTCCTCGTCCCGTGTACCGGTGCCCCGTGTGTCCTCGCCCCGTGTGTCCATGCCGCAAGAATCACGGCACGAGAAGCGGCCCCGGCAGGCCGTTCTCCGTCATCGTGGCGAGGTGCCAGGGGCATGCCCACCGGGCGAGAGACCAGGTGGGGCGGGAGCCGAGGGGCGGCTGGGGCGGGTGGCGCCAGGACGGAGTGGTGGGAAGTGGCCGCTTTTACGTGCTTGCGGGCTCGCGGGCCCGGCGCTAGCGGCCGTCCGGCGGGGCCGGTCACGCCAGGATGAGCGGGTGCGCCCACCTCGCCCCCTCGCCCGCCGCGTGCCCTGGCCCGGCCCCCACCCGCACCTCCCGCGCCGGATCTGCCAGCTCTACGCCGGGCTCGTGCTGCTCGGCGCCAGCGTCGCCCTGCAACTGCGCGCCGGGCTGGGCCTCAACTCCTGGGACGTCTTCCACCAGGGCGTGGCCGAGCACTCCGGGCTGAGCATCGGTACGGTCGTCATCCTGGCCTCCGCCACCGTGCTGCTGCTGTGGATACCGCTGCGGGAGAGGCCCGGCATCGGCACCGTCTCCAACGTGCTGCTGGTGGGCCTGGCCATGGACACGACGCTGCGCCTGACGCCCACCCCGCAGCCGCTGGCGGTGCGCGTCCCGCTGTTCCTGGCGGCCCTCGTCCTCAGCGGCGCGGCGACCGGCCTCTACATCGCGGCCCGCTTCGGCCCCGGCCCGCGCGACGGCCTCATGACGGGCCTGTGCCGGGTGACCGGCCGCTCCACGCGCGCGGTGCGGACGGTGATCGAGATCGCGGTACTGGCGACCGGCTTCCTGCTGGGCGGCTCCATCGGCATCGGCACGCTGGTCTACGCCCTGACCATCGGCCCCCTGATCCAGTTCTTCCAACGAGCCTTCGCCCTGCCCGAGCCGACTCCTCCGGCATAGCCCCCGCAGGGGCGCGGGGAACGGCGCGCTCAGCCACAAGCGACGCGCACCCTGCACCCCACAAACAGGGGCACCCCGTACTCAGCACCAGGAAAGAGCCCACCGCAGCCCGCAGGGCACCCGTACAGGCCCCGGCCAGGACGAGGCACACTGGAGCCCATGGGCATTCACGAAAATCTGCTCGGGGGACCGCCCCCGACCCATCTCCCCGAAGACCCGGAGCCGAGGGACCTGCTCGCCTCCGGGACGGCACCCGCGGAGGTCGCCGCGAAGTACCCCACGTCCTCGCTGGCGTGGGCACAGCTCGCCGATGACGCTTTCGAGGCGGGCCGCACCGTCGAGTCGTACGCGTACGCGCGCACCGGCTACCACCGGGGGCTCGACGCGCTGCGCCGCAGCGGCTGGAAGGGGCACGGCCCCGTGCCCTTCGAACACGAGCCGAACCGCGGCTTTCTGCGGGCCCTGCACGCGCTGGCGCGCGCGGCCGGTGCCATCGGGGAGCAGGAGGAGTACGAGCGGTGCACGTCCTTCCTGAAGGACAGCTCACCGACGGCGGCGGCCACGCTGGGCTAGTGCCGGGAGGCACTAGCGGCGATTCCGGCCTTGTGGCCGGTCAGCGCGGCGCGGCGGCGGTGAGCGACCCTCGCGGGCGACCCGTGGGCTACGCGGGCGACCCCGTGGGCCACCGCGGGTGGCCCCCGCGAGCGTGGGGCCTTGCCGCCGCCGTCGCGTTGCGCGCATCATGCGAAGTGGGCCATCAGGCCCGAGGGGACCGGGGCTCCGACGTCGATCGGGAAGGGGCGGACCGCTACCCGGAAGCTCATGTTGTGGAGACAGCGATGTCGCACGAGCCGGCCGACTTCCCCGAACTCGACTTCACGGGCACGACTCCGTACGAGGACTACGTCCAGGCGGACCTGCTCACCCACCTCCAGCATCCGCTCTCCGACGACCCCGGCGAGCTGGCGTTCCTGGTCACGACCCAGGTCATGGAGCTGTGGTTCACCGTCATCGTGCACGAGTGGCAGACGGCGGGCGGCTGTCTGCGGGACGACGACGCACCCGGCGCACTGGACGCGCTGACGCGCTCCACGTACGAGCTGCACGCCCTCAACGCGTCCTGGGAGCCGCTGGCTCATCTGACGCCCGCGCGCTTCAACGCCTACCGCTCGGCGCTCGGTGACGGCTCCGGCTTCCAGTCGGCGATGTACCGGCGCATGGAGTTCCTGCTGGGCGAGAAGTCCGCCTCGATGCTGGTGCCGCACCGGGGCTCGCCCCGGGTGCACGCCGAGTTGGAGAAGGCGCTTCACGAGCCGAGCCTGTACGACGAGGCGCTGCGCTTCCTCGCCCGGCGCGGCGCACCCGTCCCCGAGGCGGTGCTGGGCCGCGACGTCACCCGGTGCTACGCGCCGGACCCGGGCGTGGAGGCCGTCTGGGCCGGCATCTACGCGGGCGACCCGCAGGACCTCGCCTACCGCCTGGGGGAGGGGCTGACGGAGGTCGGGGAGTTGGTGTGGCGCTGGCGCAACGATCACCTGGTGGCGACGCGGCGGGCGATGGGCGCCAAGACCGGTACGGGCGGCTCCTCCGGCGTCGCCTGGCTGGAGAAACGGGCCGCCAAGCAGGTCTTCCCCGAGCTGTGGACGGCACGCAGCCATGTCTGAGCCGAGCACCGGCCCCACCCCTTCCGGGCCGGACAAGTCGGCGGACGGGGATATGGCGGACGGGGACGTGACGGACGGGGATATGGCGTACGGGGATACGGCGTACGGGGACGAGTCGGCACGCTCCCTCGACCGGCGCGACCCCCTCGCCGCGCTCCGTGAGCGGTTCGTCCTCGACCCCGGCACCGTCTACCTGGACGGCAACTCCCTCGGCGCGCTGCCCGGTTCGGTGCCCGCGCGGGTCGCGGACGTGGTGGAGCGGGAGTGGGGGCGGCTGCGGATCCGCTCGTGGACGGAGTCGGGCTGGTGGGACGCTCCCGAACGGGTGGGCGAATTGGTGGCGCCGCTGCTCGGTGCGGCGCCGGGACAGGTGGTGGTGGCCGACTCCACGAGCGTGAACCTGTTCAAGGCCACCGTGGGCGCCGTCCGCATCGCCCAGGCGGGGGAGACCGGGGTGCCCGGGGCTGCCCCCCAGCGCACCGAACTGCTCGTCGACCAGGCGACGTTCCCCACGGACGGCTACATCGCCGCCTCCGCCGCGCGGCTCACCGGCTGCACCCTGCGACCGGTACCGGCCGCCGACGTGCCCTCGGCCGTCGGACCGCGCACCGCGGCGGTGCTGCTCAACCACGTGGACTACCGCACCGGCGAACTGCACGACCTGCCCGCGCTGACGGCCGCCGTGCGCGCCGCGGGCGCGGTGTCCGTGTGGGACGTGTGCCACAGCGCCGGCGCCCTGCCCCTCGGGCTGGACGCGCACGGCGTCGATCTCGCCGTCGGCTGCACGTACAAGTACCTCAACGGCGGGCCCGGCTCGCCCGCCTTCTTGTACGTACGGCGCGGCCTCCAGCCCCGCTTCGACTCCCCGCTCCCGGGCTGGAACTCGCACGCCGAGCCGTTCGCCATGGCCGCCGCCTACGAGCCCGCCGCGGGCGCGGGGCGCGGGCGCGTGGGGACACCCGACATCTTGTCCCTGTCCGCGCTGGAGGAGGCCCTGCGCGTGTGGGAGGGGGTGCGCGTCCAGGACGTACGGGCCAAGTCGCTGGCGCTGACGGACTTCTTCCTGCGCCGGGTGGGCGAGCTGGTCCCGCCCGGCGCCGCCGTCTCGCTGACGTCGCTCACGCCCCGGGAGCACGCCCGGCGCGGCAGCCAGGTCGCGCTGCTGTGCGACCCGGCGGACGAGGCCGAGCGGGTGATGAAGGAGCTGGCGGCGCACGGGGTGATCGGGGATTTCCGGTATCCCGGCGTACTCCGCTTCGGATTCACCCCGCTCTACACTTCTTTCGAGGACGCCGAGCGGGCGGCTCGCGTTCTGGGCGAAGTGACCGGGGGGCCACGATGACCACGACGAGCGACGCGGAGTGCACGGCACTGCTGGCACTCGACCCGATGCCGCCGGAGAGCCAGGAGCGGTACGGCCCGCACCCGTCACAGGTCATCGACCTGTACGGCGTCGGCGGCGCCGGCAAGCGGATCGTGGTGCTGCACGGCGGCTTCTGGCGCGAGAGCTGGGACAGAACGCATCTGTCGCCGTTCGCCGCCGCGCTGGCGGAGCGGGGCATGTCGGTGGCGCTCGTCGAGTACCGCCGGGTGGGCGGCGGCGGGGGCTGGCCCACGACCGCCGAGGACGTCGATGCCGCGCTCGAACACCTGGGTGCGCCACCGAGCGTGCTGGTGGGGCACTCCTCCGGGGGCCAGTTGGCGCTGTGGGCGGCGTCCAAGCGGGCGCGGGCCGCGGGCCGGGCGGTTGTCGTGGCGCCCCTCGCCGATCTGGAGCGGGCGCACGACCTGTGGCTGAGCGAGGGCGCGGTGGCCGAGTTCCTCGGCGGCGAGGACAAGGTCGCCGAGGCGATGCCGGACGCGGACCCGATGCGGCTGCTGCCGCGCGTCCCGGTGGAGGTCCTGCACGGGACGGCCGACCGGGACGTACCGATCGAGCAGTCGCGGCGCTACGCGAACAACTGGGGTGGTCGGCTGCATCTGCTGCCCGGCGTCGGCCACTACGCGCCGATGACGCCGCGCACCCCCGCCTTCGACGTACTGGCCTCGTCCCTGCGCTGAGCCCGCACCGCGCGGGGCCGGGCCTCACGCGGGCCTCACCCGCGGCCCTTCACACGCTCACGCGGGCCCTCACATCGGCTCTCACACGCGGGCGTCCGGCCCCGCGCGGTGCGGGGCCGGACGGACCGACGCGTGAGAGGAGAGGCGGACCTCAGTCCTCCATCTCGAAGTCACCCATCTCGAACTTGCCGCTGAAGCTGTTGACGAAGTTGCCGTCGATCCTGGTGTTCGTCCAGTCCTGCGAGTGGTACGAGTCGTTGTCGCTGGTGCTGATGTGACGCGCGAGGACCGCATCGCTGAAGTCGTTGACGCGCTGCTGCCAGTTGACGTTGTTGGTCCTCTTGTTCGTCTCGGAGTAGTAGTGGTCGCCACCACCGCTGGCGAAGGCGGACCCGGCGGAGCCGAACAGGGCGGCGGTGGCCAGAACGGCGGCTGCGGTCGCGGTGCGGATGCGCATGAGTGCTCCTTGCAGGTTCGAACGCGCGGTCTGTGCTTGCGCCGGAACCATTTCCACGGCGGACCCAGGAACGATCATTATTCGTCCGCACGCGCCACACGACTCCGCCGTCCGGGCGAATCCCCGCGCCCGCGAAGGCCCCGCACCGGCCCCACGCCGCTCACCGCGAGGCGCGCGGCGACGGCTCAGCGCACGTATTCCTTGAGGATTCCGGTCTCCGGCACGATCCCGACCGGGCCGGGAAGCCGCACCCTCCCCGAAGCTCGAACGGTCTTCCAGCGCCGGTTACCCGCGCGAGTGAGACCCGGCCGGGGGCGCGAGGGCCGGGCGGCGGGGAGGGGCGGGGAGTCATCCGCAGGCTGTTGGCAGTGCCGGGGCCGGAGTCGCGTCGATGGCCCCGTACCGCCGGGCGGCCCGCGCCGCCCATTCCTCGCTCCCGCCGGGCGGTCCGGTTCGCGTACCGCCCGGCGGCGCGGGCCGTCCGGGTTACAGGAAGGAGTTGACCTCGATCGTTTCGTCGCGGCCCGGGCCCACGCCGATGGCGGAGATGGGGGCGCCGGACATCTCCTCCAGGGTCTTCACGTATGCCTGGGCGTTCTTCGGGAGGTCGGCGAAGGTCTTGGCCTTCGTGATGTCCTCGCTCCAGCCGGGCAGGTACTCGTAGACCGGCTTGGCGTGGTGGAAGTCGCTCTGGTTGTAGGGGAGTTCGGTGGTGCGCTCGCCGTCGATCTCGTAGGCGACGCAGACCGGGATGCGCTCCCAGCCGGTGAGCACGTCCAGCTTGGTGAGGAAGAAGTCGGTGAGGCCGTTGACGCGGGTCGCGTAGCGGGCGATGACCGCGTCGAACCAGCCGCAGCGGCGGTTGCGGCCCGTGGTGACGCCGAACTCGCCGCCGATGCTCCGCAGCGCCTCGCCGTCCTCGTCGAACAGTTCGGTGGGGAAGGGGCCGGCGCCGACGCGTGTGGTGTACGCCTTGAGGATGCCGATCACCCGGCTGATCTTCGTCGGGCCCACGCCCGACCCCGTGCAGGCGCCGCCCGCCGTCGGGTTGGAGGAGGTGACGAAGGGATACGTGCCGTGATCGACGTCCAGCAGCGTGCCTTGGCCGCCCTCGAAGAGGACCACCTTGTCGTCGTCGATGGCCTGGTTGAGGATCAAGGTGGTGTCGGCGACGTAGCCCTTGATCTGGTCCGCGTAGCCCAGCAGCTCGTCCACGACCTGCTGCGGGGAGATCGCGCGGCGGTTGTAGAGCTTGGCGAGGACCTGGTTCTTGAAGTCGAGCGCCGCCTCGACCTTCTGCAGCAGGATCGACTCGTCGAACAGGTCCTGGACGCGGATGCCGACCCGGTTGATCTTGTCGGCGTAGGAGGGGCCGATGCCCCGGCCCGTGGTGCCGATCTTGCGCTTGCCGAGGAACCGTTCCGTCACCTTGTCGAGGGTGGCGTGATACGGCGTGATCAGGTGGGCGTTACCGCTGAGCAGGAGCTTGGAGGTGTCGACGCCGCGCTCGTTCAGTCCGCTCAGCTCGGAGAGCAGGACCGACGGATCGACGACGACTCCGTTGCCGATGACCGGGACACATCCCGGGGAGAGGATTCCGGAAGGGAGGAGGTGCAGCGCGTACTTCTGGTCGCCGACGACGACCGTGTGGCCGGCGTTGTTGCCGCCCTGGTAGCGCACCACGTAATCCACCGAGCCGCCGAGCAGATCGGTGGCCTTTCCCTTGCCTTCGTCACCCCACTGAGCACCGAGCAGCACAAGTGCGGGCACAGGCGTACACCCCTTCCGGGCGGGGCATGTCCCACGTGCATGGCGCTTTTCGCCATCGCGAGAGCCGTGGACCGGTGCCCCAGATAGAGGAAGCCCCTGGCGCAACAGCGACAGGGGCTCTTGCACCGAGAGATTACCCAACAACTCTCTCGGGTGACGAACAGGGGAGTGCCTTGCGCCGGACGGACGGACGGACGCACGCACGGATGCATGGACGCATGGACGGACGTACGCGCGCGTATGAGGACGTATGAGGAAGGACCGTGGTGTCGGCTCCACAATCAGCGAGGGCGAACGGCGTCGCCCCGGCCCCGCTCCTCGTCGTCATCGACCCGGTCGCACGGCTCACGGACGGTGAGTCCGTGCGTATCGCGCGCGATGTGCTGCGCGCCGGTTCGCCGGGGCTGAAGGTGTGCCTGCCCGAGGCGCCGGAGGAGGCGGCCCGGGCGCTGGCCCGGCGGGGCGGCAGGCGGCCGGTGCTGGTCGGCAACGACCGCGCCCTGCTGCGTGCCGTGCAGCTGCTGCACGGCGAGCGCGAGCTGGCTCAGGCCGCGCTGTCGGTGGTGCCGGTCGGCAACGGGCCCTCGGTGGCGCTGGCCCGGGGGCTGGGGCTGCCGCTGGACGCGGTCTCGGCGGCGCGCTCCGTCTTCAGCGGGGCCGAGCAGCCGCTCGACCTGCTGGTCGATGACGGCGGCGACGTCGTACTCGGCGGACTCCGCATCCCCGCGCTCCCGCCCCCGGCGGGACCGTCCCCATCCCGGGCCGGGGACGGGGACGGGTACGGGGCCGGGGACGCCGGTGAGGCGGACGGTCACGGCGGGGTGGGAGGCGGCGGGCCGGGCTCCGGGTACGGCTCCGGTCCGCAGGTACCCGGCACCTTCGGCGGCCGGGGCCAGGGGCGGGACCAGGACAGAGCCAGGGACCAGGACCAGGACCGGGTCCCGGAGCGGATGCCCAAGTGGGAGCCCGGGCCCCCGTGGCGCCGGGTGTGCCACTCGCTGGTGCGTACGGTGCTGCCGCCGAGCGTGCGCGCGGCGGCGGGGCGGGGCGGGGATGCGATGGCCGAGCCGTTCGCCGGGGTGCCGCGGCCGTCGCCCGTACCACCGGAGGCGCAGCCGCTGCGGGTGGAGGCGGACGGCGAGCTGCTGGCCGACCTGGACGACCCGGTGGCGGAGGTCTCGGTCCGCACCACGGACGGCGGGGGCCTGGCCGAGGTGACCGTGCGGCCGGGCACCGGCCCCGCCATGGACCCCTCCCCGGTGCGGGCGCTGGCGCGGGCGGTCACCGTCTCCGGCGGAGAGTTCCGCTACCGCGCCGACACCACCCGGGTGGGCGGCCCGGTATGGACCCGCACCTGGACGGTTCTGCCGCGCGCCTGGCGGCTGGTGCTCCCGCGCCAGGGCTGAGCCCGGTGCCGGGCCGAGGGCCCGGCGTCCGGACGCTCAGCTGCGGGGGCCCCGCTCCGGTGCCGGTGCCGGGCGGCCGGGGGCGGCGTCCCGGGACTCGTGCCAGCGCTTGAGCAGGGCTTCCAGTTCGGACTGCAGGAAGCTGAGGAACTCCGCGCTCTCGTTGACGCGGCGTCCGCCGGGGGTGTCCTTGCCGAGGGTGCGGGCGCCGGTACGGAGGGTGGTCTGCCAGCGGGTCAGGAGGTTGTCGCGGTTGAGCAGCGTGCTGTACCAGACGTCGTGGTGCAGCAGATAGCGCTCGCGCCGGGAGCCGCGGTCGCGCTGGCGGCTGATCATGTTGACCTGGGCGAGGTAGCGGACGGCGCCGGAGATCGCGGCGGGGCTGGCTTGGAGGCGTTCGCTCAGCTCGGCCGAGGTCAAGGCGCCTTCCTCGGAGGCGAGGAGGCAGGCGAAGACGCGGGAGGCCATGCGCTGCATGCCCGCTTCGGTGAGGTCGGCGGCGAAGCGTTCGACGAAGGGGGAGACGTTCTCGTCGTAGTGCCGCCGGGTCTCCTCCTCGTCGGGCTCTCCCGGCACGTCCGGCCCGGTCCCGTCGGCGGCACGCGTCCCGTCGGCGGTACGCGTCCCGTCGGCGGCACGCGTCCCGTCGCTCGCGCTGGTCTCCGTCCGTTGTTCTGCCACGTCGTTCAGCTTCTCCCTGCTCGATGTTCCGTGAAAGACCCTAACGCTTCCTTAACTTCACAAATTTGTGAATCACGCTTAGTTTCCCAACCATGAACGCCGCCACCACCGCGACCGCTTCCACACCGGCCTCGCCGAGCCCGCCGGACACCGCGATCTCCGTCTCGGGGCTGGTCAAGACCTTCGGCAGGACCCGCGCGCTGGACGGGCTCGACCTGAAGGTCGCCACCGGCGAGGTCCACGGCTTCCTCGGCCCCAACGGGGCGGGCAAGTCGACCACCCTCCGCGTCCTGCTCGGGCTGCTGCGCGCCGATACGGGCACGGCCCGGCTGCTGGGGGCCGACCCCTGGGCGGACGCGGTCGCCCTGCACCAGCGCCTCGCCTACGTCCCCGGCGATGTCGAGCTGTGGCCCAACCTGACCGGCGGCGAGGCCATCGACCTGCTCGCTCGGCTGCGGGGCGGCATCGACCAGGGCAGGCGGGCGGAGCTGATCGAGCGCTTCGACCTCGACCCCACCAAGAAGGGCCGCACCTACTCCAAGGGCAACCGGCAGAAGGTCGCCATCATCGCGGCGCTCGCCTCCGACGCGGAGCTGCTGCTGCTGGACGAGCCCACGGCGGGCCTCGACCCGCTGATGGAGGTGGTCTTCCAGGACGTGATCCTCCAGGCGAAGGCCGCGGGCCGCACCGTCCTGCTCTCCAGTCACATCCTGTCCCAGGTCGAGAAGCTCTGTGACCGGGTGAGCATCATCCGGCTCGGCAAGATCGTCCAGTCCGGGACGCTCAGCGAGATGCGGCATCTGACCAGGACCACGATCGAGGCCGAGACCGTCCCCCGGCCTCCGGACGGGGAGGATCCCGGTGCCCGCCTCACCGGACTCGGCGCTCTGCCCGGCGTCCACAACCTGCGTACCGAGGGAAACCGCGTCCACTTCGCCGTGGACGGCGCCCACCTCGACGCCGCCGTACGGTACTTGAGCGCACTCGGCGTACGCAGCCTCGTCAGCCACCCGCCGACCCTGGAGGAGCTGATGCTGCGTCACTACGGCGACGAGCTGGCCGCCAACGGGCACGGGCACGAACCCGGGCGCGAACAGGGACACGAACCCGGGCACGGACACGGCGTGGACGGCATCGAAGCGGGCCCGGCCGCCGAGGGCACGGACCGTGCGGACGGCGACAAGGGCGACGCGGAGGCCACCACGCGATGAGCACCGCCACCGATGCCGCGCCCCGCCCGCCCGGGGCCGCGCGCCGCCGCGAGTCCGCCCGCGGGAACCCCCTCGCGGGCACCGGCACCCTGGTCCGTTTCGCGCTGCGCCGCGACCGGGTGCGCCTTCCCGTATGGGTTCTGGCGGTCCTCCTCGTCTCGCTGTCGGGCATCGGCAAGGCCCGGACCATGGCGCCCGACGACCCGGACAAGGCAGCCGACATGGTCAAGACGCTGAGCGGCCCGGCCATGCTCGCCATGACAGGACCCGCGCACAACCTCTCGGAGTTCACGCCCGCCGCCGCCCTCAGCATGCTGATGCTCGGCTACGGCGCGATCCTGGCCGGACTGATGAGCGTGCTCACCGTCGTACGGCACACCAGGGCCGATGAGGAGACCGGTATCGCCGAGCTGATCCGCTCCGGGGTCGTGGGCCGGCACGCGACACTCACCGCGGCCCTCGTCACCGCCGCGAGTGCCAATGTGGCGCTCGGGCTGCTGCTCGCCGGAACGCTGCCGGGCGCCGGGCTCGACGGGACGACGGCGGGCGGCGCGCTCCTCTACGGCGCGGCCCACACCGCCGTCGGCCTCGTCTTCGCGGGCGTCGCCGCCGTCACCGCCCAGCTGAGCGCCCACGGCAGGGCCGCCGCCGGGATGGCGCTGAGCGTGCTCGGCGCGGCCTACGCGCTGCGCGCGGTGGGCGACGTGGGCAGCGGCGGTGCGGGCGATACGGGCGGTACAGGTGATACGGGCGATATCGGCGGTACGGGCAGTGCCGGGGCGGTCTCCTGGCTCTCGCCCATCGGCTGGGTCCAGCGCGGCTACCCCTTCGTCGAGGACCGCTGGTGGCCGCTGCTGCTCGCCCTCGCGGCGGCCGTGGTGACCGGCGCCGCCGGATATGTGCTCAGCACCCGGCGGGACGTGGGAGCCGGACTGCTGCCGCCCCGGCCGGGCAGCGCGCGGGCCACCCGCGCACTCACCCACCCGCTCGGCCTCGCCCTGCGGCTCCAGCGCGGGCTGCTCCTCGGCTTCGGCGCGGGGCTGGTGCTGCTCGGCGCGATGTACGGGTCGCTGCTCGGCGACATCGACACCATGCTCGACGACCTCGGCGGCGACATACGCGAGGCCCTCACCCGGGCGGGCGGCTCGCTGTCGGAGTCCTTCGCCTCGACGGTCATGCTGGTGCTCGCCGTCGTCGCCTCGCTCCACGTCGTCATGGCGGCGCTGCGCCCGCGCGCGGAGGAGACGGCCGGCCGCGCCGAACCGCTGCTGGCCACCGGACTCTCGCGCTCCCGGTGGGCCGGCTCGCACCTGGCGGTGGCGCTCGGCGGCGGCACGCTGGTGCTGCTGGCCGGTTCGCTCGGCCTCGGCCTGGCGGGCGCCGCCGCCACCGGGGACGCGGGCCTGCTCGTACGGCTGCCGGGCGCGGGGCTCGCCTACGCGCCCGCGCTGTGGGTGACCGGCGGGGTGGCGGCGCTGCTGTTCGGCTGGGCGCCGAGGGCGACGGCCCTCGCGTGGCTGGTGCCCGTCTACGGCTTCGTCGTCGGCTACCTGGGCAAGCTCCTGGACCTGCCCGGCTGGCTGAACGACCTCTCGCCCTTCGGCCACGTCCCCGAACTGCCCTCCGCGGACCTGCGCTGGACACCGGAGCTGCTGCTCGCCCTGGTGGCGGCCGGGCTGCTCGCGGCAGGGCTGGCGGGCTTCCGCCGCAGGGACCTGGAGACGAAGTGACGTGAGGGAGAGGAAGTGACGGGCGGGAGAGAGAGTGAGGCGTCGGCGCCTCACTCCCTGCCTTCGTCCGCCGTGTTCGTCCGTCGCGTTCCTGCGTCAGGTCGCTCTGTGCGTCCGTGGATCAGGTCACTCCGTGCGTTCGTACGTCAGGCTGCGGCCGTCGGGGAACTGCCGCCGCAGGGAGTCGCCGTCCAGCCGCAGGGTGGAGGCGGCTCCTGCCTGGCAGGCGCCGCGGGATACGGACCTGTCCACCTCCGGCGGGCCGATCCGTACCGGGTCGATGCCGGTGCCGACGGAGAAGACATCCACGTCCGCCTCGCAGCGCTCGGTCCCGTTCGAGATCATCGAGAGGCCCTTGCCGTCGATGTCGTCGGGGCCGATGGTCAGCGTCTGGTTGCCGCCGCCGGCCAGCGGGCGCCGCCAGGTGCCCACCAGCGACTCGGGGATCCGCTCCGGCCCTGGGACCTTGCGCAGGGTCGCCGCGCGGCCTCCGGCCCGCCACTCCAGGGTGTCGGGGGTCTTGGCCGTCAGCGTGTGCTCGCCGATGGCCGAACACTTGCCCTCGGGCACGCTCTTGACGACCTTGGTGTCCAGCCGCAGCCCGTCGTTGTGGCCCGACCCGGGCTTGTCCGTCAGCTTGGCGTCGCTCTTGCACTCGTAGTTGGTGCCCAGGCTGGTGCTGTTGGCGACGACCTCGCCCACCTCGCCCTTGGTGATGACGAAGCGGCGGTGCTGTCCCGTCGGCCGGCCGTCGCGCTCGACGGGGCCGACCCAGGTGCCGACGTACTCGGCGGGCACATCGGATTCCGACCGCGCTTCCTTCCGCGGTCCGTCGTCGCCGCCGCCCAGCGGGCCCAGCCCCGTACCGGCGGCCACTCCGGCGCCGACCAGTACCACCACACCGGCGGCGGCCAGCAGCGCCCGCCCCACCCGTCGGGGGCGGCGGTCCGGGGCACCGGATTCGGTTTCGCCGGTCCCGTCCCCCGCGCCGTCGCCGGTGACGTCGGAGCCGGGGGGTGCCATGAGCGGGGAGGAGGACGCGTCCGCCGGAGCCGCGGCGTCCGGCCCGGAGAGGGCTCCCGCGTCCGCCGCGTCGGCCGCACCCGTTGCCGAAGGCGCCGCGGCTGACGGCGCTGCCGAAGCTGCCGAAGCCGGTGAAGGGGCCGAGGTGTCCGGAAGTGCGGCGGAGCCGGGGCGTCCTGAGCCCGAGGGGGGCGTTTCGGCGTCGAGCAGTTCGGCGGCGTGGCGGCCCAGTTCGGCCAGCAGTCCGGCGGGCAGCCACGGCGGCGCCGAGGCGCCGGTCGCGATGGGCTGCACCCGTTCGATGACCTCTTCGGGCGCGGGCCGGTCCTCGGGTTCCTTGGCGAGGCAGGCGGCGATCAGCTCGCGCATCGCCCGGATGTCGCGCGCGGACCCGGCCAGGCCGCCCAGCCCGGCCAGCCCGAGCGGCTCGCCGGACGTGTCCAGTCCGCCCGGTTCGCCCGGCCCGTCCGGACCACCGGGCCCGTCCGGACCGCCGGGCCCGTCCGGACCCCCGGGCTTTCGCGGGTCAACGGGCTTGTCGGCCAGGCCCGCGAGGTCCGGCTCCTCGGAGACGATGCGGAACATCACCGAGTGCACGCCCCCGGCGCCGGACGGGGTACCGAAGGGCGGGCGGCCCGTCGCCGCGTAGGCGAGCACGCCGCCGAGACAGAAGACGTCGCTCGCGGCGGTGACCGGCTCGCCGGTGATCTGCTCGGGCGACATGTAGCTGGGCGAGCCGACGACCATGCCGGTGGTGGTGAGCGTCGATTCGGGCACCTCGTCGAGCGCGCGGGCGATACCGAAGTCGATGACGCGCGGCCCGTCGATGGTCAGCAGCACGTTGGAGGGCTTCAGATCGCGGTGGACGACCCCGGCGCCGTGGATGTCCAGCAGCGCGGAGGCCAGGCCGTAGGCGAGGATCCGCAGCGACTCGGCCGGCAGCGGACCGTAGCCGAGCCGGTGCCGCGTCCCGGACCAGCCGCGCGTGCCCGCCACGATGACCTCGTCGAGCGAGGGGCCCGCGATGTAACCGGTGGCCACCCACGGGTGGTCGGCCTCGGTGTCGGCGTCCAGTACCGGCGCCGTCCACCGGTCACCGACGCGCCGCGCGGCCTCGACCTCCAGCCGGAACCTGGCCCGGAAGAGCGGGTCGTCGGCCAGCTCTCCCTTGACGAGCTTGACCGCCACGGTACGGCCGCCCGCCGAGCGCGCCAGATACACCCGGCCCATGCCACCGGCTCCGAGCCGGCGCAGGAGTCGGTACGCGCCTACGTAGGCCGGATCGTCCGACGTCAGGTCCGTCATGTGCTGCCCGCCCCCGGTGCTCGTGGTGGCCTTCCTCGCTTTGGTCCGAGGCTGTTTCTCACTTCACTGTCGGCTACGAATGTCACGGGAGGGCTGCCAACCGGCGACGCTTTGACGCTTGGACATGACGCTGTGTCATGAATTCGCTGCCTGTGTTCGCGCTTGTCCGGGTACCTGGGCTTGTGCCGTGGTGCCGGCCTCGGCGCCGGGCGCCGCCTGCCCCTTGGTGATCCGGTGCGCCACCGCGGCGGCGAGCACGGCGGCGACCACCCCGGCGACCGTGGCGCCCATCGACAGCGCGGCGGTGGAGGCGGCGGACTGGAGGCCGCGCCGCTCGTACCAGGAGACGGGGGCGGTCGCCAGCTGCCCCACGAAGAAGCAGAGCCAGGCGGCCCACCAGGAGTGGATCAGCCACTTCGCCGGGCCCTTGGACCCGGGTACGGAGGCGTGCCAGATGTCGTCGGCGATCCGCTTCGGCAGGTAGAGGAAGGCGACGGGAATGAACCAGGAGCCCACGGTCAGGCCCCTGCCGTGCCGGAACCCGTCCGGCTTCAGCGCCTCGCCCCGCAGCCGCGCGGCCCGGAACCAGCACAGCCACACGACGACGACCGGCAGCCAGAGGAGCAGCGTGAGGGCCTCGAACGTCAGTGACAGGGGCCGCAGCACGGTGAAGTCGTCGAGCGCGGCGATCTTCGCGTCGGAACCGTAGTCGGCCAGCGCCCTTTCGGCGTTCGCGGACACGTCGACCAGGACGAAGAGGTGGAGCACCAGCGGGGCCAGGAAGAGGCACAGCAGCCAGGTCAGCGCGCGCAGCAGCCCGCGCGGCGCGCGGGTCTCGTGCGGCGGCCTGACCCCCGGCCCGGGCACCCGGCCCGGCCCTGGTCCCGGGACCTGAGCCGGTCCCGGTCCCTGGTACAGCCCGGCCGGTGCGGGGCTCGGGGCGCTCGCGGGTCTCTGGAGGGGGACGTACGGGCTCGGCGGCCCGAAGATTCCCTGGGCCGGGCCGCCGGATCCGCCGGGGCCGTTGGGGCCGCCGGGGCCGTTGGGCGGGGTGGCGTAGGGGGACGGGGCGGCGTAGCCGGGCGGCGGGGAGTCGGGCACCTGTGCGGGCCCGAACCCGACGCCCGCGCCGGCGCGCGGACCCGCCCCCGCCCCCGCGTCCGTGCCTGGCCGGCGCCCCGCGTCCGTCGGGTGCCCCGCGTCCGGTGTGGCGCCGGCGTGGGGCGAAGCGGGGGCGTCCCGCAGGGCGTCCGCTGCCTCCGGGTCCTCGCTGTCGAGCAGGGCGACCGCGTGCCGGCCGAGTTCGGCCAGCACCTCGCCGGGGAGCCAGGCGCCGTTGGGGCCCGCGTCGGGGCCGAGTGCCGCCAGCAGTTCGGGGACCTCGGGGCGTCCCGCCGTGTCCTTGGCCAGGGCCCCGGCGATCAGCGGCAGCAGTCTTTCGGGGACGCCCGCCAGGTCCGGCTCCTCCTGGGTGACGCGGAACAGCAGCGAGTGGATGCCGCCCTCCTGCGTACCGAAGGGCATCCGCCCGGTCGCGGCGTACGCCAGCACGGCGCCCAGGCAGAACACGTCGCTCGCGGGGGTCACCCGCTCCCCCCGTACCTGTTCGGGTGACATGAAGCCGGGCGAGCCGACCACGACGCCGGTTCTGGTGAGGCCGCCGGAGGACTGGACGGCACCGTCCAGCGCGCGGGCGATACCGAAGTCGATGACGCGCGGCCCGTCGATGGTCACCAGCACGTTGGAGGGCTTCAGGTCGCGGTGGACGAGCCCCGCGCCGTGGATGGCGCCGAGCGCGTGGCCGAGTCCGGCGGCCAGCGCGCGCACGGACTTCTCCGGCAGCGGCCCGTACTGGACGTCCACGACTTCGGACAGCGAGGGCCCGGCCACGTAGGCGGTGGCCACCCACGGGGTGTCGGCCTCGGTGTCGGCGTCCAGCACGGCCGCCGTCCACGTACCGCCCACCCGCCGCGCCGCGCGGACCTCCTGGGCGAAGCGGCGCCGGAAGTCGGCGCTGCGTGCCAGCTGATCCTGCACGATCTTCACCGCGACGGTCCGGCCGCGTTCCGAACGCGCGAGGTAGACCCGGCCCATGCCGCCTTCGCCGAGCCTGCCCAGCAGACGGTAGCCACCGATCCAGTGGGGGTCCTCAGCGCTCAGCGCGTCCATAGCCGTATGCCCCCTCCTCATGGTGCGCATGAGGATAGGCCGTAGACGGATGCCCGTGCGAGTCGCGCCCACCGGAACCGTCCGGCCGCACCCGGTCCGCACCCGGCCGCATCCGGCCGCATCCGGCCCGCATCCGGTTGTACCCGGCCGCATCCGGCCGCGCCCGACCCCGGTGCCCATCCTTAACGTCGCAGGGAAGCCGCGTTAACCCGCGCTTCCCTACCTTCACCGGCATGGAAACGCTGAGCCAGTTCGGCACTCACCTCGCACTCGATCTCGCGGCGGTGCTGGTCCTGACGTTCGCCGTGTACTTCCCCAGGCACCGGCGACGGGACCTGCTCCCCGCGTATCTCGCGCTGAACGTCGCGCTGTTCGCGGTCGTCGCGGCCCTCGCCCGGGTCGGCGGCGACGGCGGGACGGCGCTGGGCTTCGGGCTCTTCGGCGTGCTGTCGATGATCCGGCTGCGCTCGGAATCCATCCAGAACGAGGAGGTGGCGTACTACTTCACCACCCTCGTCATCGGCCTGGTCGCCGGCCTGCCGCACCTGCCCTTCGGTCTCGCCGCCGCGCTGTGCCTGCTGCCCGTCGCCGTCCTCTACGGCGCGGACCACCCGCGCCTGTTCGCCCGCACCGGGCGCGCCGTCGTCACGCTGGACGCGGCCGTCACCGAACCCGAGGCCGTACGCGAACGGATCCGCGCGCGGCTGGGGGAGCCGCTGGCCTGGAAGGTCAGCGAGGTGGACTTCGTCCGCGACCTGACCGTGGTGGACGTCCGCTACCGCCGCCCGGCGCCGGTGCCGACGCCGTCGCCCACCTCCGCCGCACCCACGAGAACGCGCACCCCCACAAGAACGAGCACCCCCACAAGAACGAGCACCCCCACAAGAACGAGCACCCCCAGGAGAACGGGCGCCCCCGAGAAAACGGGCGGCCCCACACCAACCACCGCACTGTCGACCACCACTGCCGCTCACATGAGGGAGACCGCCCGATGACCGCGCTCATCACCGCAGCCACCCGAGTCGCCCCGGCCACCCGCGCGCTCGCCCGCGCCGCGCTCGCCGCGCACCCCATCGGCCTGGCCGACGTCATGGAGCGCGCCCCGCTGCTGGACCGCTACGACCGCTGCTACCTCGTCCCGTCGCACACCTTCCAGGACATCGCCGCACGGCTGACGGACCCGCACCGCGCCGAGCCGTTCCGGGCCCTGTCCATCGGCGGACGCAGGTGGTTCGGCTACCACTCCGTCTACTACGACACCCCCGGCCTGCGCGCCTACCACGACCACCGGCAGGGCCGCCGCGAGCGCTGCAAGATCCGCGAGCGGCTCTACGAGGACACGGGGGAGCGCCAGTTCGAGATCAAGGTGAAGGGCGGCCGGGGCCAGACCCTCAAGTTCCGCCGCCGCCTGGGCGAGCGTGCCCACGCCCTGGACGACGCGTCCCGCGGCTTTCTGCGCGAGACGCTGGCCGAAACCTACGGCGCCGACTTCACCGTCCCCGACGACCTGCGCCCCAGCCTGGTGACGGACTACACCCGCGCCACCTTCGTCGCCGACGGCCGGCGCATCACCTGCGACGCGGGGCTCGTCTGCCGCGACGCCCACGGCAACGAGGTGCGCGCGGCCCGCGACCTCGTGCTCGTCGAGACCAAGTCCTACGGCCACCTCACGGAGGCCGACCTCCTCCTTCACGAGTACGGCCACCGGGCGGCCGACTTCACCAAGTACGCCTCCCTGGGCGCCATGACCACCGCCCTCCCCTCCCACCGCTGGCACCGCTCCTTGCGGGAGGTCTTCACGGCGGCGTCACCGGCTTAACCGGTGACGGTTTCCTACGCTGTGTCGCCGCGGCTCTGGCCACCCCCGTCAGCCGAACTGCACGGGGGGCAGGTCGCGGTAGGGGCGCGCGATGGAGGAGTACTCCCCGAACGCGGCTGCTTCGGTTCATGGTTGTGTGAGTGAGCCCGCTCGCCCCTTGGCCGCGGCGCCCGCTACTCCACGAACGTCCGGGCCCACTCGTGGCGGCCCGAGCCGGAAGCGGTCCGCCACTGAACAACGGTCCCGTTCTGGCGAAGGAGTTGGCGTCCCGCTGTGCGCGGGTGGCGCCAACGGCGCACGCGGCGCGGGCGGGTGGGCCAGGTGGTCGGCACCGCACCTTCCCGGGGGCACACCGAGTCCGCTCAGCGGCTCCTCGGTCGTGGCTCCGGCCCCTGAAGCGCGCGCGGACCCTGAAACGCGGGAGTCACGGACGGCGTTGGCGAGTGCGGTGAAGGTGAATACGGCGGCGGTGGCGCGGAAGGCGTCGAGTCGCGGCCCTGGGTGGCGGAGGGAAGCGCGTCCAGGGCGGCTGCGGCGAGGTGCGCTTGTGCGGCAGAAGCCGACTGCTGTGGGGCCAGGGGGCTGTACTGCGGTAGCACGGATGGCGGTTCCTCGTTGACCAGGGGATCTATCGCGTCCCGTATGTCACGCAGGTCGTTCCCGAACTGTGCACTCCGACTCGCTATCACTTGCAGGACTTGAGCGGATGACGTCCCTTTGAGGCGCAATTTCAGCGGACTGACGCCGCGCGACAAATCGTGTGCCGTTTTCCTCCAGTGCGCTGTGGCTCTTTTCTCTTCCTGTATGACCTGTTGAATCTCCTCGCGCTGCTCCTGCCATGTGCCGAGATCCGCTGCCGTGTCCGTGTAGTTGTCCCGCAGGTGATTTCTGGAGTCCCTTAAATCCGCCATCCGCTTCCACTTGTCGCGAACGGCTCCTTCCGCTTCCCTCAACTCGTTCTCCACCCAGTTGGCGGCGGACCGCCGACGCCTCTCCTCCGCCATTTCGGTGAGACGCTCAAACGGTGATGGCATGGTCCCCTCCTGTCGATCGCGCGGAACCCGTATGTCCCGATAAGGGGCCTGGAAACTCTCCTGCGGGTCTCAACGGAGCCAGGGGCAAGGGAGTTCACCCCGCAGCGGGGGAGCCGGCGCGTCCCCCTGTCCCCAGCGCGCGCCATGCCCCCCGGCCCGCCCTTCCCGCCGCTGGCGTCGCTCCTTGCGGGAGGTCTTCACCGCGGCGTAACCGCCTTAACCGGTGACGGTTTCGACGTCGTTACCGCGGCCCTGGCCCCCGCCGCCCGGACGGCGTCCGCGCGTCGGGCGCCGCCGCACGTGCCGCCTCCCGCGCCGCTGCCCCGGCCCCACCTCGCTCCGGGAGCGCGGGCGTGATGTCCCCCTTATGGTGAAAACCGAAGTTCTGTCCATACATACCCCCGAGGGGCAGCATGAGGGACGACGACGCCGAGAACGAGCGGGACGAGCAGCCGGAAACCGACGAGGCGGCCCGGGACGAGGACGTGCCCGAGGGCGAGGACTGGGACGACCGCGCGGACGACGGGGAGGACGCAGGGGACGAGGACGCAGGGGACGACGGGGATGGCGAGTACGTCGAGGGTGAGCTGGCCGAGATGCCGGAAACCTCGGCCACCCGCACCTCCGAGGCGCCCGATGTCCTCCTCGACGTCCCGACGCTCCACGTCGAGGAGATCGACCTGGAGGTCGAGGATCTGCGAGCCAGGGTCTCCCTTCAGGCGGAGGTCCTCGACCTCCTCAAGCTCAACGTCGGCGCCGACGTGACGCTGGGCCGGGTCGAGCTGGACATCAAGGGCGTGGACGCCCAGGCGCTGCTGAAGGTCCGGCTCGACAACGTCGCCGCGATCGTCGGACGGGTGCTGTCCACGATCGACCGCAACCCGCAGATTCTGGAGCAGATCACCTCCGGGCTGGGCAAGGCGACCGAGAAGCTGGGCAGCGGCGCCGAAAGGGCCGTCGGGGAGCTGGGCTCGGGCGCGGGCAAAGCGGTGGAGGACGTCGGCGAGGGCGCCGGAGAAGCGGTGGAGAGCGTCGGGGAAGGCGCGGGCGGGGCGGTGGAGAGCGTCGGGGAGGGCGCAGGTGGCGCCGTCGAGAAGGTCGGCGAGGGCGCGGGCGGGGCGGTGGAGAGCGTGGGGGAGGGCGCCGGCGGCGCGGTGGAGGACGTCGGTGAGGGCGCGGGGAAGGCCACGGAGAGCGTCGGCGAGGGCGCGGGGAAGGCCACGGAGAACGTCGGCGAGGGGGCCGGGAAAGCCGCAGGTGAGGTCGGTGAAGGGGCGGGGAAGGCCGCCGAGAGCGCGGGTGAGGGCGCGGGCAAGGCGGCCGGTGACGTGGGCGAGGGCGCCGGGAAGGTCGCCGAGGGTGCGGGCAAGGCCACCCAGGAGGCGGGTGAGGGCGCGGGCAAGGCCACTCAGGAGGCGAGCCGCACCGCCGGCGAGACCGCCCGTACGGCTGGCAGGACCGCGCGCTCGACCGCCGGTTCCGGGCGGGAGGCGGCCGGTGAGGCATCCCGTACGGCCTCCCGTACCGCCTCGGAGTCCGCAGGCCGGACGACCAGAAGAGCCGCGAGGGAGACCGGCGGCCAGTCCGGCCGGGAGGCGAGCGGACAGCGCGGCAGGGAGACCAAGCGCGGGACCCGAACCGGGCGGGCCGCGCGGAAGAGCGAGGAGGCGTCCCGCAGCCGGGAGCGGGAACGCCCGCCGTGAAGAGCCGCGCCGGACGCGGAGCGCACCTCCACCCCGGACGTGGAGTTCACCTCCACCGTCGATGCCGAACAGCTCCGATTCGACGCGCCACCCGAGACCGACGTCCGGTTCCACGGATCCCCCGGCCGTGCGTCGGACTCCCGCAGTCGGCGCCACCATCTGCCCGATCCGGTCGAAGCCGACCACACGTACGACGACGTGAGCGTCGATTACCGCCTCACCACCCGTCTCCGGCGGGGCATCGACCGACTCCGGCGCGGCACGGACGGTCCGGACCACGAGCGGAACGGCAGCTGACGGGGGTGACGCGGCGACGGACGACGCGGCGACGCGGACGATGCGGCGACACGGCATACCGGCCCCCCACAGAGCCCCCCCCCACAGAGCCCCCCCACAGAGCCCCCCCACAG